>AMGN01000005.1 GCA_000309865.1 Methanobacterium sp. Maddingley MBC34
GCATCCAGTGCCCAGAACACTTTACATATACGTAGGGTGTTCTGTGTAACTGGTTCAGATAAGTCCCCACCAGGTGGTGATACTGCACCAACCACACTTACAGATGCAACTTTACTTTCAGTTCCCACGGTGTTAACTCGTCCTGCTCGTTCATAGAACTGTGCCAGACGTGATGCCAGGTATGCTGGGTATCCTTCTTCACCAGGCATTTCTTCCAGTCGTCCGGAGATTTCCCTCATAGCTTCGGCCCACCTGGAGGTGGAGTCAGCCATTAGAGCCACATCGTATCCCTGGTCACGGAAGTACTCCGCTATGGTTATACCGGTGTACACACAGGCTTCCCTGGCTGCCACAGGCATGTTGGATGTGTTAGCAATAAGAACGGTTCGGTCCATTAATGGTTTACCAGTTTTAGGGTCTTCGAGTTCTGGGAATTCTTTTAGAACCTCAGTCATCTCGTTACCCCTTTCACCACATCCTACGTAGACGATGATGTCTGCGTCGGCCCATTTAGCCAGCTGCTGCTGGGTAACGGTTTTACCGGATCCAAATGGTCCGGGTATAGCTGCGGTTCCACCTTTAGCCACAGGGAAAAAAGTATCCTGTGCTCTTTGACCGGTTACCAGTGGTATGTCCGGGTCCAGTTTGTCCTTGTAAGGTCGACCAACCCTGACTGGCCATTTATGCATCATCTGCAATTTAACTGGGCCTTTAGGAGTTTCAACTTCTGCGATGTCATCTATCACAGTGTACTGGCCTTCACCTACGATACTTTTAAGGGTACCGCTGACTCTTGGAGGTACCATTATTTTCTGGACTACTGCAGAGGTTTCCTGCACTTCACCCAGGATGTCTCCACCTTTAACTTCACTGCCTGCAGTGGCAGTTGGTTTAAAGGTCCATTTTTTATCTTTAGGTAGTGAGGGTACATCCACACCCCTTTCAATGTAATCTCCCACAGCAAGTTTAATGGTTTCCAGCGGTCTCTGTATACCGTCAAATATGGAACCTATAATTCCTGGCCCTAATTCCACGGATAATGCTCCACCTGTACTTTCCACTACTTCTCCGGGTTTCATACCGGCTGTTTCTTCATAAACCTGGATGGTGGCGGTGTCGCCTTCAAGTTCGATGATTTCACCAATTAGCTTATCATCACCTACTTTTACCATCTCATGCATCTGGGTCCCTCTCATACCGTCTGCAGTTATAACAGGACCCGCTATCTTTATTATCTTTCCTTCGAGAGTCATTCTACCATCTCAACCCCGATTACTCGTTTTATAAGCTCCCTGATTGGGTCTGATTCCCGATCTACTGAGCCTTTTTTATCTGGAATTTCAATTATCATAGGCAGTGCACTTTCACTGCTTATCTTATCTATCATTTCTCTGAAATTGTCGCCTATTTTTTCAGTGGTTATAATAATGGAGTACTCCTTGGCCAGTTCTTTCAGCTTAACTCCTGCTTCATCCATGTTGCTGACTGGAAATCCATCTTTAATACCTCCCAGCATGAAACCGGTGACTGTGTCAGGATCTGCCATTACTGCTATTTTTGAACTCATACTAACATCTCCTTAATCATAGCAGGGGTGTATCCTTCTTCGCGTTTACCTCGGACAATGATTTTCAGGTTTTTAATTTCCTTTTCTTTCCTGCTTAAAAAGCCAATCATAGGTCCGATTCCAAATTGATTCTTTAAAGATATCTTTTTGGCGGTTTCAACCACGTTGTTATCCAGAGCAGTTTCAAATGCTCCAATGGAACCTGTTTCGTTGTAGGTGGCCATGGCTTCTGCTAATATTGGGGCGTAGTCTGTTCCTTCCAGGCCACTTAATACACCTGCAACATCGTCTGCTTCCATTAGATCTTTCAATTTCCATTCCCGTATCTGGTAACCATCGCTGATCATGTAGGGTTCGATATCTTCGAATTTTAATCCATCCACTTTAGCCCTTAAGATGATTTTGAGGTTGGTTCCATCTACCATGTTTCCTATGTATGTTTTGAGGTATGATGTGTTATCATCTTCAGGGGTGGTTACGGTTCGAAGAAGGTTTTCCAGGAGATATTTGTCCAGGGAAGCTTCCAGTGGTAACAACATTCCTGTTTCCTGGTAAGTGGGAATGGCATCTTCAAGTATAGGTGTGTATTCTGTTCCTTCCAGAGCGCTTAACACTTCATTAATATCCTCAGCGTCTACAAGTGCGTCCAGTTTGTCGGCAAGTTCACCGAATGGAACCACCAGATCTAGGGTTTCTTCCTGGCTTAACCCTGCCTTTTTAGCGATTATTATGCTTTTTATGTTTTTGATGTCCCACTTTTTCAGGAGAAACTTAAAAGCGTCTCTGCTGTTTTCAGGGGTTATCCTGGCTACTAAATCGTAGTTTTCAGCAAGCTGGGTGTCCAGAGCCTTTTCCAGGGGGTACTGATCAATGTATTTTGCGTAATCTGGGAATCCTCGGAGGTAATTTTTAACTTCTTCAATGTTAGCAGCCTCAATAATTTCTTGAAACTGTTTTTCATTGAATATCCTTCCTATTCTGGCCCTCACACGTGCATTGGGATAAGTGTATGGGAACATGCTCAGAACGGGCTTGATGGTTGATATAACTACAATTACTCCGAAAACGGCTATTATAAGAACCATAACCGCTAGAAACGCCTCAATAGAGGGGAATCCCAGTCCAGTGACTAATGAAGTAATGTCCTCTGCCATATGAAATCTCCCCTATTATTTGAACAGTATCCCTGCAACTTCAGATCTTAGAGATTTTTTGAATCTTAACATCCTTGCTTCGATGGTATTGTTAACCTCTATTTCACCATTTTTGGTTTTTAAAACTGCTCCGCCAATGGTGTTGATGTTCTCGCCCATCTCCAGTTTAGTGGGGGTACCTGTTTGGTCGCTGATTTTTTTTTCAATAGTAGGTAGGTTACCTTTTATTTTGGCCACATCGCTTTTTTTAACGATTACCACAAGGTCACCTCCTCCTATTTCAGTACCAGCTTCTGTGATTACTTTTTCAAGAGATGCTTTGTATTCAGTTGCATCTGAAGAAGCTATTTCTCTGAGCTTTTCTTCAGCTTTACTGAAAGCTTCTTCTATTACTTCTTCTCGAGCCTCAAGTCCCATTCTCCTGGAGTTCATCTTAGCTTCTGAGATAATCTGCTGATACCTCATTTTGGCCTGTTTTTCGGCGTTTTCTAAGATTTTCTCCTTTTCAGCTGCTGCTTGTGCTTTGCCTTCAGAGAGAATGGATTCATTTTCCTTTTCAGCTTCCGCTAATATGGATTCTGCTTTTATCTGGGCATCAGACATTATACTTGAGACTATCTTATCTGTCCCGGCGCTCATCTCGATCATCCCAGAATTCCGCCGAATACCATGAGGAGTATAGCAATCAGGAAACCGTAAATAGCCTGGGTCTCTGAGAGAGCGGTGAATATAATACCTCTGGCGAACATGTCTTCGTTTTCAACTACTGCTCCTACTGCTGAGGATGCGGTGATACCCTGACCCATACCAGAACCAAGACCTGCGAATCCTATTGCTGCACCTGCACCTATGGCTACTAGACCTAAGGAAGGTGACAATGCTTTATTGGCCATAATTGTGAAAACCATAAGCAGAATAGCAATCAGAAATCCGTAGATAGCCTGAGTTTCGGGCAGTGCTGTGAAGATGATACCTCTGGCGAACATGTCTTCATCTTCTGCCACAGCACCCACACTTCCTGCTGCTGCTATTCCCTGACCTAAACCTGATCCTAATCCTGCAAAACCGACTGCCATACCTGCGCCGATGCATGCTAATGCTGTTCCTAAAGCGACTTCTACCATATTATTTTCCTCCTATTTCAGTAAACTTTCTTTTGGCACGGAAAGCCTTGAATTTCTGACTTCCCCCTATGTAAAACTGAGCGAAAAACTCAACATAATGCAAACGCAGTGAATTTATAAAGGCACCCAGGGTCTGGAAGGCACCGTTTGCAATCTGCCCTCCAATAAAGACTATTGGTGCAATTATTATTCCAATCACCGGGATCATTTCAGCACAAATTCCAGCTAATATGTTAACTGTCATTGCGATCCCACCTGTGGAAAGACATAATGCCAGGAGCCTGGCGTATGATAAGACGTTTCCCAGGAAACCTGACAGGTCCATAATTCCGAAAAATCCATTGAAGTAAACTAGCATGATTAAGCTTAGAATAAAGATGCCTATTCCAGAGTACAAAAGTATTCCGAATCCTAAGAGATATCCTACTGCCAGTAATATTATGCCTGCTTCCAGAACAAACCACACTATTTGAGCTCCTAATGCTTCCTTAACATCCCCTCGGACTATGTTGTTGTAGGCTCCAAATATCAAACCCATGTTGATGTGGAGTATACCTACAAGCAAAGCGATTATGAGAATGTTTTCAGGGTGCACGAAGGAGTTTATAGATGGAATGGTGGTTGGAATTGCTGCACTTGCATTTCCCCAAATAAATCGGGGTATTAAGTCTCCTATGAAACTGTTAGTGACTAATCCCAGGATTACAGCCCATACTCCACAGGCAACCATGATCAGACCAAGGTTGGCCATGGTTTTACTGTTTCGTCCCAGTCCCCTGAATATGATGTAACCTATGAGAGCATCAGCTATACCGTAACCAGCTTCTGTTAAACAGAAACCGAAGAAAAAGGGGAATATGATGGCCATCATGATTGTGGGATCAATCTCCCTATAGTCTGGGGGAGAATACATGTGCACAAACATTTCATATGGTTTGGCGAATCTGGGGTTATCAAGTTGAATGGGAATGTTGTCTTTTTCCACATCAGGGTCAGTTACATCCACTATGGAATGACCTTCAGTTGATGTGTCAATGGTTAAAAGAGCCTTTTTGAGTTTTTTCTCAGGGACCCATCCTTCAAACATGACTGTTTTTTCAGTTTCACCAAAGGAAGAAAACACTTCATTGCGTTGTTTTTCTATCTCTAACTCTTCTTTAAGAGCTCTGAGTTTCTCGAACCATTCAGCAGATATGTCTGCCAGATCGTTTAAGACAGATTCCTTTTCACGGGCTACAGATTCCAGTTCAGATTCTGATTTCTGGATTATCTCATTGGGTTTACCAGAGAGACCGGAAAATTCGAATCTTTCAAATTCCATTTTACGTAACTGACTTAGAATGTCATCCTCATTTTTTTGCAGTGTTACTATAACCAGGGTTTTAAATCCTTTTAATTTACTTTCCTGGTCAAAAACAACAATTTCATCATTATAATCCTTTAGATTTCCAATGAAATCATCATAGGATTCTGTGGATATTTTTCCAGAAATGAAAGAGACGTAATCTGATTCTTCTAGAAGACCAAGGTCAACATCAAAATTGGAAAGATTTTCTGCAACTTTAACTGCATTTTCAAGTTCAGTTTTCCTGGAATCTAAGCGGTTGATCTTTTCTTCTTTGGGTTTTGTCTGGGCTTCAACTTCTCCCAGAATTTTTTCTGCTTTCTGGATAAGTTCCTGAACACTCAGGGCTTCTACTTCTACTTTCAGAATGGGTGGGGGGTTTATGAAACCCTTCACCAGGGGTAAAATTCCCTTCTCCTTTCGGGCCACTGTTTTTAGAAAATCAGCAGTTCCTGAGGTTTTCATTAAAAGGGAAGAAATTTTACCGGTAAAAGGAGAGGCGCTGGATGGTTTCAGGATCTGTCCCCATTCCGCGTCTTGTTGTATGCGCTCGGATATATCTTCAATCTGGACCAGTGCTGCTTCGTGAAGTGAATTCACTGCTGAATCAGCGTACTTGTCCAGGGTGATTATCCTGAGCTTTTTCATCCTTGCCGGTTTGAACATTGTTCTCACACTATAATATGCTTTTTACAATGACTTCAGCAGCCTCATCAACCATACCGGTAGCTTCATTTTTAGTAATCTCTACTTTCTCTTTGGTTTGATTGTTTATTTGATATGCTTCCTTTTTGGCGTTAGTTTCGGCTTCAAAAGTGATCTTTTCTGCATCACTGTTGGCCTCTTCCTTGGCCTTTTCTATGGTTTCTTTTGATTTAGATTTGGCTTCTTGGATCATTTCAGAAGACTTGGCTTCTGTGTCCTCTATTAATTTATTGGCATCACTTTCAGCCTTTTTTATCGTTGTTATAGCTTCTGACATTGTTGTCATTTAAATCACCCTAATATGACCATGATAAACCGAATTCTATTAAGGCTTATATTTATCTTTTACTATTTAATTTTCGAAGTAAAAAAAGAGCATAAGAACTTATTTAGATGTATTAAGTTCATTTCTATCAGAATGAATATTTCTACATTCTAATCCATCGAAATAGATATCTTCAACATCAACAAACTTTCTAAAGGGACTTTCAACAGATTTTTCCTCATATATATGAGAAACAAGTGCTGGGACTCTTCCTATGATGAATATACCAGTTCCATGTTTCCAGTCAAATCCCATATCAGATAATATCCCTGCATTAGCACCATCAATATTCATGTGTATACCCTTCATTTCCAGGAGTAGATTTTCTATATAAACAGTTAATTCTGTGTGAATTCCAAAACATCCATATTTTTTAGCTGTTTTAATAAGTTTACCTGGTCTGGGGTCTTTATCATGGAAGCGGTGTCCAAATCCAGGTATTTTTTTACCCTTTTTTAGGAAATCTTCAACCACAATCATGGCCGAGTTTTTCAGATCGTGACTGGAAGCAGGAGGCCCTTCAGAATTAATACCTTCCTTGATTACTCTTTGTAGAATATGCATGGTACGTTCCAGGGCACCGGCATGGTATTTTCCAAAGGAAGATATCCCTCCAGAAACACAGGTGTTCATATTGGCGCCGGTGGATGCCATAATCCTGGCAACCTGGGTGCTGGGGGGAGTTACTCCATGATCACAGAAAGAGACTAAAACTGATTCTAACATTTTTGCCTGTTTTTCATGGGGGAGCTCTCCTTTTAGAAGCAAATAAACCATTTCGGGGAATGAAATGTTTCCTATCAGGTCTTCCTGGGGATATCCTCGGGTGATTATGCGGTTAGGTTCCACCTTGGTAATGGATGTTCTCCATTTGGGCTTGGTAAGCTTTAATAAGTTTTCCACAGTCTCTCTTCCAATTGCCATTTTCCTCACTCCAGTGCATTTTGTGAAAGATAAATAGATGATTTTCTTGGTTCAACACAACAACAGGGACGCATGCAAACGATACGCACCCCACTGGCCCTTTGTGGTCCTACTTTCACCATTGCCCCCAGGGCGGTGACTGAACCCCCCAGACCAAGGGCACCAACATTGGTATGATTCAAGGAATCAGTTATCTTTTTTTCAATTTCTGATTGATGATTGAGGTTCCCATAGGCCATTGCCTTTAGCATCAGTGTTGAAGCCTCAAAGTGGGTTCTACCAATGCCCAGTGCAGGGATGCATGGTGTGCACCCCAACTTAGGAATCTCTGATCTCATCCATGTCAGCGCTTCCTTAAAAAGGTTTCCATGATCCCGCTGGTGAAAAACACGATAAGTGTGACTCCTTATCTCTGGACCGCCACCTAACATCAGTACATGGATTTTAAGACCATCTTCATCCATTGTATCCACTAAAACAGATGGAGGTATTACTTTTCCAGGGTCATTGTAAAGTCCTCTGCTCTGTTCAATCCGTTCTATATCATTCCCACAAACTGCCATTGGTCTTCCCGGGAGTTTCTTAAGACCTAAAGCCACACCTTCATTTATCTGGTTGAATAAATCTGGATTAAACTGAGTATTATGTCCCAATTCTACCAGCACATGGGGTATTCCCGTGTCGTCACACAGGGGAACTTTATTACTGCTGGCTATTGATGCGTTTTCCAGGAGTAACTCCATAACCCAACGGGCATTATCATTTGCTTCATTCTCAATTGCCATTTGGTAGGCTTGAATCTGGTCATCTCTGAAGGTTGTACTGGCTTCTATCACTGCATCTTTAACCAGGTCTCTGATTATTGTGGACATATTGGACTCCTAAGTGGGATTAATCTCTTGATTTGAATTTTTTTATGAGCTATTAAATATTTTGAATTAATTTTTTTTAGAATTGAGTTAAAATCTAAATTTGGATAGGATAATGAATGGGATAATATAAAAACATAACTGGACTTATCCTTTTGTTTTCTACTCGGGTATGGCCATATCTTTAACCCCTTTTTTGGATATAACTGCTTCGGGATAAAAGCGGTTGATCATACTTTGAACCAGTAAAACCTGTCTTGCTCTTTCACCTGCTTCTTTCCGGGTGGTGTCGTAGCCATGATGGGCAGCCACTGCCCCACCTGTTTTAAGATACACTGGACAAGCTTTCCTGATAATTTCAGGAGCTTCGTAATGTCTGATGAACCCTCCTGACGATTTGGGGTTTTCGGTGTGGATATCCAGTGAAATTTCAATGGATTGTCTTATGGCAGCCAGCATTGCTATCTGCAGATCTCGCACCGGGTTAAATGAATCAGCACCAATCGTTTCCAAAAGACGCGCTGAGGCAGGGTTTCCGTGACCACAGTGGGCTGAAACCTTGAAGTGCACATTTGCAGGTAATTCTCCTTCTTCACGCATTTTACTCAGAACCCAGAGGAGTCCCTCATCATAAACCACAATTCCTCTCACACCAAGATCCACAGCCCTTTTAACATCCTCAATAGCATAGGTGAGGTTATCATAACCTCTGAGCCTGTAACCTATCCTGGCACCTTCCTTGGTTTTAGCCGAGGCACTGGTGTCATAGGGAGCACGGGGACCAACACTTAAAAAGAGTTCCATTTGGGCATCACGGGCAAGATCCGTCATTTCCAGAATTTCACTGTCAGTTAAGAGCATTATCCCCTTGGTCTGGGTCACCCGGTGTACTCTGACATCGTACATGTCCAAGGCTTCCAGAAGACCCTCCATAGCTCCGGGTTTCTGGATTCCAGGAACTTCAAAACGATACTGAGCACCATCTGGAAACCTTTTAGTTGAATCTGGTAAGTTATTGTCAGGTTTGTTGATTCCAATTTTATTCAAAAAGTTATGAGTATCCATTGCCATAGCAATTATCCCCTATATATTATTAATTAGTTTTAATATTCCTTAACTCCTATGAATTCTGTAACTCCTACTTATTTAAAACGTAATTTAAAACGCATGAGTAATGATATTCAGTAATTGGTTTATATTCTCGTTTTCCATGTCATCCAAAGTCTTTAAAATGTTCACATCTACGTGAGGGTTAAGGATGCTGAATTTATTTAAGAGTTCATCCTTGGTGAATGGATTTTCGGGTTCTCCTTTAGCCAGGTCAATTCTTTCTGTGTAAAAATGATTTTTGCTTTTAATGGTTACTTGTGATGGTCTTTTTTGAGGATAAAGTTTATTCAAATCTTCATCACATTGAATTCTGATTTTACTGCTAATTTCAGTAATTTTATCCCAGTTGCTGTTGTTAATGTTTTCCATATCTAAATTTCCATTTATTATGGCTATAGCTGTACTCACTGGTAAACTCTGTCTGAATCCTTCACTCGTTTCGGGCTGGTAATTATCATGCAAAGCTGCAATTTTATAGGTTTTGACAGTTATTTCCTGAATATCACTGGCTTTAATATTCTCATTTTTTATAAGACTAAGGGTAGCGTCTAATGATGAGTGTAAATGTCTGCAAACAGGATACTTTTTGAAATACACTCTAAGAATCTCGAATTCTTCAGGAGTGGAGTTTTCAGATACAGGTTCTTTAAAAAAACTTTCCTGATCTTTTAAATCACCCATAGCTCGGAATAGTCCTTCTTTTCCCTCGAAAATGCTGTGGGCTCCTGTAAAACCTTTCTTGGCGAGTAATGCTGATAAAACCCCTGCTTGGGCAGCTTTACCTGTATGAAGGTGTTTTGCCATGCTGCCAGAATGATCCGACTCCAGTAACCCTGCAGCCTGGGTCCCGGCCAGTCCCAATGCATTTAAAATTCCTTCTTCATCCAGTTCCATTATTTTTGATGCTGCAGCTGTAGCACCCATGGTGCCACAGGTACCAGTACTGTGGAAACCTTTTTGCCGGTGACTTGGATTTAGAAACATCCCCATCTGTATTGAAACCTGGTATCCCACCACCAGGGCCGTAATGAATTCTTTTCCAGATTTTTTAAAGGATTCAGCTAGGGCTAATGCTGCTGGAATTACACATGCTCCTGGATGAAGCTGGGCCAGACGATGACCATCATCCAGATCCAGACAATGGGCAGAAACTCCATTGGCTAATGCTGCGTCCATTGGGTTGTTGGTATTTCCCCCGATAACAGTGGACTCTCCCCCTGTACCGATAATATTTCTCACCATCGTTGCGCTTTTACTATGGGATCCTTTGAGGGAAACCCCTAAAAAATCCAGGAAGCAAAGTTTTGCCTGGTTTAACACATCTTCTGGAAGATCCTGGTAACTGGTGGAAGCAATGAATTCTGCAAAATCTCGGGTAATCATTTTTTTAGCCTGTTAATGAATTGTAACTGGATAATGAATCTGTAAAGTAACCTGTAACTTTATAACGTATAATCTACTTCTACAATTAATAACCTGTAATGTAATTGTAAATGGATTATCAACATCTAACTAACGGTTTACTCAGATGGCGACGTGCAGATGGCGGAACCTCATAAAATCCAGTTTCAATGGTTCTTTCAACTTCTATTCTTTCTTTTAATTCTTTATTTTCTTTAGAATCTCCTTTTTCATCCTTTTTTGAGTTTTCACGTAGTTTATTACCACACTGGGGGCACTTATAACCCTTACCTTTCCCTGCAGATTTCATGCGCTTACCACATTCACAACGTGGATTCAAATATTCATATAAAGGCGCTAACGCAGTTATTTTGATTTTTTCCACATTAAGGGTTCCCTTATTTCCAATTCCGCCGTAGACCACTACTTGGTCTCCAGGAGCCAGCTTGCGTACCACATCACGGAACTCTTTAGTAGGTTCATACGCCGCACATTCCACCTCTCCAGATTCATCCTCCAGGGTGAAAATAACGTGTCCTCCTTCAATAACCAATGGGGTGGTTTTAACAGTTCCCTGAACAATGTAACACTGAAACTGGTTCATATTGGAAATGGCATCTATTTTTTGCAGGTGCAGATCAGTGTGCTGGTTAGTTAAAAACACCCTGAAAGATTCGATGGGTTCAGATACCTTCACCATTTCATGGGCTTCTTTAACTGCTTCTGGTGTCTCTCCCCTAATCCCATAAAGCACTGGACATGGTGTATGTGGGGTTATAGCCATGTAACCATCATCAACATTGTCAAAAGTATCAGGGTATGTGTTTTGATTCATTTCCAGGACAGATTCCGGGTTAACCTTTCTTTTTTTACCGTAGTTTGATGGATCACGATAGGCTAATAACTCGTAGGTGGCATCAGTCAGAGGACAGCCAATAGCTGCCAGGGACCCAATTATGCCCCTTCCCTTTTTGAACTTGAATATCTCTGCCCCCACCTCCTCTGCTAACTTTTCAGCTTCTTCCTGAGTTACGATGGTTCTGATGGTTCTGAGGGCATAATCCTGAAGTTCAGGAGTTACCTCACCATCATAAAATACCACACCTGGATTGGTTTTAGGGTCTTCCATTACCGCCAGTTCTCCCACCATCTTTAAAATAAGATATTTGGCAGTTTCAACATCTTTTTTTGATTTTAAGACCAATTTAAATGATACTGCTCCATTTCCTCTTGTTTTATGGGGTGCGAATGGATTAAGGCGTATCAGACGTGGTGGACCCTCCACTCTAAAACCACAAGCTTTAAGTCGGTCCATTATCACAGAACATATATATGTTGTGCACATTCCACTAGCAGAGTCAGTGTCATCCATACCTACATAAATATTATACAAGTCAGAATTCATATCAACATCATTCATAACAAATATCACCGGGGTGTTTTTTCATGTCGAACATGCCCTTACATAGAGATCATATAATTATTGAGATCAACGAGCTTTTATCCAACCATGGATTTGACACTTCTAATATATATGATAGAAGTTGTTTTGATCTGGTGGCTCGAAGAGAACTACTTTTGCTTTTAATGAAAGTACTGGTTAACATAGATGGGTTCAGCGCAGCCCATGCCCAGGAAATTAAACGAGTAGCCCGCACTTTCTTTGCTTCACCCATTCTAGTAGGTCTTAAATCCAAGAATGAAGCATTAGAAGAAGATGTGGTGTACGAACGCCATGGAATACCAGTGATCGCACCCTCAACTCTGCGAAATATAGTGGTTGAAGAAATTTATCCAGAAATATTCGCTGATCGAGGAGGATATTACGTTCAGATCGATGGCCAGGTTATTAAGCAGATGAGGGAGCAACAAAACCTCTCACTGAAAGATCTGGCTGACAGGGCCCATGTATCCAGGGAAACCATCTATAAATACGAGACCGGGAGGGTACGAGCACAACCAGATACTGCATTTTTACTGGAAAGCATCCTTGACATGAGGATCACTCTTTCAGTTAACTTATTTGCGGTTCCTAAGGAGGAAGATGCTGCAGAGGTTAAAAAAGGAGAACCCAGGGAACTTGTTGATCTGGGGTTTGGAGTTATCAACACCAACCGAACACCATTTGATGCACTGGCCCAGGCGGAAGCAACTTCCAAAAAAGCAGAACCCCTACTGGCTGATCTTGAAAAAAATAGAAATCAGAAAGTGCTAAACAAGATGGCCACCAATCTGAAGGACCTTTCTGATGTTATAGGCACTGATGCTGTATTTATACTGAAAAATAAGAAGGATACAGAATCTATTGATGGGGTGCCGGTGGTTCACAGTTGGGAAATTGGTGAAATGAAAAACCCGGCTGAGTTTCTGAAGATGCTGGCAGAAAGAAGGGAATGTAATTAATATATTTATAAATCTTTTTTTTTAAGATGTTTATTAATTATATAAAAAGAGAATTCGACATTATAATCTAGTTATTTTTAGTTATATCTATCTATTTATAGTTATTAGCTTATTATTTCTGGTTGGGGATTGTTTATGAGAAAATTCATTAAATAATATTTCACTTTTTTTAAACTATCTAATCAACGTTTAAACAGCTTAGAAAAAGATTCATTTGCCTCTTTCTCGGAAGCTATTCCCAAGGCCACCATATCTACAAAATCCGTGGTTTTAAGATAATCAAATGCATCATCTGGTGTCATTATCCCTGCAGCAAGTACGTGCATGGCAATAATGGTTTTATCCAGTTGTTTGATGATTTCTCTGAACTGGGCTCTTTCATCAGAGCTATAGGTATCACAGTCCATTAAATATCCCAGGCGGTTAAGGGGGACCATGTACAGTTTGAAGTTGTTTATTACTGGAGATTCAATGAGTTTCATGGTGGTTTTAAATGGATATTGGGTTATAAGTCCCGGCAATGATCCTGTATCCTTAATATCATCCAGTTTTTCTCCAATCAAATTCCAGTCCCTCTGGTCGGTGATCTCCGGATCCACCAGCATTGCACTGGCATCTAACTCGGATAAAAGGGTTATGTCCTTTTTTTCTGACTCTGGACGGATGGTTGCTATGATATCCAGGGGATAGCCCTGATCACGTGCAATTTGCAGTGCCTCTACCACTGGGGCGTGGGGTATCAGTTGTATCCCCCGGACTCCCATCTCATAAGATCTGGCCATTACTCTGGCCATTGCTTCTGGGTTTCGGTAGAGATCCAGGAGGTACAGTCTGGCCCGGTGGCCAAAGTGAGCTGCTCCAATAAAGGGAGATGTCCCCAGTAAAGTCCGGGGAATCTGCTTTCCATCTATTTCAAGGTAATCTTCTAACATTTTAAATCTCTTATTTTTAACCTCTTGACATGTGATTCACACGTCGCAAGTTATAGTTGACTCTATTCAACTTTGTGGGCCACAACAGCAGTTCCATAAACTAAGATCTCCTGCATTATGTCGGAGATATCGTTGGAGTCATAACGGGCGCTGATAATGGCGTTGGCACCCATGGCTTTGGCATGATCAATGGCTCTAATCAGGGCTTCATCCCTGGTTTCTTCCATCATACTCACGTATTCCTTAATCTCCCCACCGAACATGGAGCGTATTCCTGCACCTATCTGTCCACCTACGCCCCTACTACGAACAGTAAGACCGTAAACGAAACCTTTAGTTTCTGTAATCTCATATCCTGGTATGTAATTAGAGCTCACAATTATATATTCATCCACTGAGACCATGATCAAACCTCCTAATACACAATTTCCAGTTCTAATATAATTTTTCTAAAGTTCTTATTAATATAAGTTCATGATATTTCTAGGATATAAATTTATACTCTTTAGTGGTGTTTAACTTTTCCAGACAGGGTTTAACAGGTTCATGCTGGTTATATGTGTATAATATTAATTTTAAATTTTTATTTGTCATTTAAATAAAAAAATTCGAAGTTAAATCTCTTGTATTTTAGAATAATATTTTCAAAAGAGGTAATATTAAAAAATATTAATAGAATAGTGGTATAATATCTTGTAATTACGACTCTGATGTTTTTTTTATGGGGAAAATTTATGTGAGGTTCACAACAGATTTAAATCTACATCATACCTAATAAATAATTGAACGATAATTTTGAAATTGCATAATTTATGTTTGTAATAAAAAAATGGACAACGTGGATTAATATGAAGGTACTTATTGCTGATCAGATAAACCAGAAAGGAATCGAAGAACTAGAAGAGGTTGCAGAGGTAGTTGCGCGTACAGATATCACTCCAGAAGAACTGGTAAGTGACATCAAAGATTTTGATGCCATTGTTGTAAGAAGCAGGACCAAAGTGACCCGAGAAGTTATTGAAGCTGCTCCTCTTTTGAAAATAATTGCCAGAGCAGGAGTGGGTGTTGATAATGTCGACGTGGAAGCAGCCACCGAAAAGGGAATCATGGTGGTCAACGCACCAGAATCCACCTCCATCACCGTGGCCGAGCACACCATGGGCCTGGTTTTATCCATGTCCAGGAAAATAGCCATTGCCGATAAATCAGTTAAGGAAGGCAAATGGGAAAAGAGCAGATTCATGGGAATGGAGCTCAATGGTAAAATACTGGGTATCGTTGGAATGGGCCGTATTGGTAGCCAGGTTGTCATCCGATCCAAGGCATTTGGCATGGATATTATGGTCTACGATCCTTACATCACTCCCGAAGCAGCAGCAGAACTGGGAGTAGAAGTAGTTGATTTGGAAACCCTCCTTAAAAACGCTGATGTAATCACCATCCACGTACCACTCACCCCTGAAACCAAGTACCTCATCGCCGAACCACAATTTAAAATCATGAAAGAAAATGCCATCATTGTAAACTGTGCCCGTGGGGGAATAATTAAAGAGGCAGATTTATATGATGCACTTAAAGCTGGTGAAATAGGAGGTGCTGCTCTTGATGTGTACGAAAAAGAGCCACCAAAGGAAAATCCTCTCCTTGAACTGGACAATGTGGTTTTAACTCCACATATTGCTGCTTCAACTTCTGAAGCCCAGCGTGATGCAGCCATAATTGTGGCCAAGGAGATCAAGAAGGTTTTCCAGGGAGAATCCCCCAAAAATGTTATTAACATGCCGGTGATGGATAAGGAAACTTTTCAACTAATTAAGCCATTCTTCCCTCTGGCAGAGAAACTGGGCAAATTACTGATTCAAACTGCTAAAGGAAACATAATTGAATTGGATATCACTTACTGTGGAGAACTGGCCGAAATTCAAAAACATGATATAATAACTAGGATGATCTTACAGGAAGTTTTAAACCCCATACTTACTGAACCAGTTAACCTGGTAAACGCCCCTGGAGTGGCTAAAAATAGGGGAATAATCATTACCGAAGGTAAAAGAAGCGATTCTAAAGGTTACAAGAACCTCATAAGCATTAAAATGAGGGCGGACAATAATGCAGTTAGTGTTGATGGTGTTTTTGATAAGGAACCCAAAATAGTCATGATCAACGGCTACCAAGTGGATGTTGAAACTGAAGGAACAATGGTAATTGTCCGTTACAAAGACATACCTGGCATTATAGGTTCCATTGGAACAAAACTGGGTGAACACAACATTAATATAGCTAAAATGCAGGTTGGTAGGCAGGCACCTGGTGGAGAAGCAGTTATGGTCCTTAAGGTGGATCAGAATGTTTCTCGGGATGTGGAAGATGCCATTAAGGCCCTGGATCAGGTTTACGATGCAGTGGCGGTTAACCTGTAATCCAACCTTTTAGAAAAAGGTTGATCAAAACTTTTTTTAACCCTTTATTTCTTCCAATTTTTCATTTCTAATTTTTCTTCTTTTCTTCTTTTTCATAATATTGGCTTATTCTTTCCAAATAAAACTTTAAATTCAGTTAAGCGATAATAATAAATCCAATAATATAAAATAAGGGTGCTGCTTTTTTTGTTAAGCTAAATTTTTTATTAAAAACGTGAAATATTAATGAAATAATTTTGTAACTCAATATTTTATAATTTAAATTATCTTATAACTGGTTATCTCGCCAAATGAGTTATATCCAATCATACTTTCTTCAATGTAAGGTTCTGCGATTATCAAATGAAAAAACCCATTTTTAGCGAACATTTGCAAATCTGCAGTTGAGGGAGATGCACTGGGCCCGGGATGGCTGTGCACTGAGCCTAAGGTACCGGTGGATATAGGAATCATAAAAGTATTTATAACTGCCCCTTGATGGGATGTTTCACCAGCTGAAAAGACCAGGCCATCTATGTGCAGGATTTCATCTTTGATCTTCCCCTCTAACATGGCTACAAATTCAAAGGGATGAGCTTGTCTGGCGATCTGGATTATTTCTTCCACAACTTCCCGGTCGATAATGATTTCATGGAAATGTTTATCTTTATTTCCCAGGACATGCCCCATGATTTTGTCCATCCATGTTTCTTTTTCAGTCATAATGGATCATTTTTTTTTAACTGTTCAAATCTCAATTTAATATATTTTGATTGAATACGTTTATTAGGAATATTTGATTGAACACATTTATTATTTGATTGAATACGTTGTTATGAATTGAATTTCTTCTATCAATGTGACTATAAATCCTTCTATCAATGCTTTTATACTTTGAGTCTCATTATAAAAGTCTAATAATTATAAATAGCGGATTAATTTCTTTTTGATTAAGTATTAAATCATTTTAACAGTGAATTAGTCCTGAAAAACTCCTCATCAAAGAGTGGAAGATCCCAATCAATGAATATCTTCTTCCGATGGGATGTGACTTTTTCCTGGGTCAGTGGGTTTAAACCCTCGGTTTCAAAATTTTTTTTGTAGATTCCCACCCCTCTTCTCTGCCAGGCTGGCATCTCCGTTAGTTTAATACCTTTTTCGAAAAGCAGATCATGTAACTGGCTGCTCTTCTTTTTATGGAGGACCGCCATGGATTCTTCCTTAGAATGGTCTTCCCGTAATGTCCAGTAGGAGTATCCGTTCAAACAGTTCCTCCAGGATTCCATCTGCCTCCACTGAAAGTACTCCACAACTTTCTCCCGGGACAAAGGGATCACTCTTGAATCAAAGGAAATAGGATTGGCATCCTTAATTCTTTCCCGGAATTCATCCTGTTCCATGATCCTACGGGTGAATGCTCCGCTTAAAAAACTGGCCAGAACTGAATCCAGCTTTTCTACCCTCCCTGCAAAGGGTATCTCTCCCATAAGCAGACTTACCTCATCTGAAAAGGCATATAAAAATAGAGGACTAAATTCCCTGAAGAGTTGGCAGGTCGAATCTGCAAGAACTTTAACAAATTCAAGGTCGTATGGTTTGTCAAACTCCAGTTTACGGGATAATTGTGAAAAATTTCTACCATCAAGTCGAACTACAATGGGTGAAGTGCAGGGGACCTTTAAACTGGAAAATATTTCACATTCTTTCATGTAATCAGCGTTAAATCCTTTTTTATCCGAAATATTTTTTTATTTATATATGGATATGATTTTGGTTATGGATCTGACTTTGGGTAAAAAGTAACAGATCCTATTAAAATTATTATATTAATTATTAATGAAGGTATTGATGCCTGAATAAGTTGAGTACATCATTGGATAGTGATCTGTATTTACTATAATAAAAATAGATTTTTATAAAAATTTTGTATAAAACCAATTTTATAAAAAAAATGAATTTAAGTTCCCACCAATAGATTTTCATTGAGACTGTTAAGTAGTTTAATAGCTGAATATGCTGCTAAAACGCTGGTCTTGGGGTTCATAGAACATCTAAGGTTGCGGGTTGTGGTACGGAATTCTCCAAAGTCTCCCACCACTTCTAATTCGTGTATGTTCCGGTCTACCTGGGGGTCAGCAATGATCTTAACATCAATTTCTTGACCCGCAGCTATACTTACTGTGGCCGCCACATTGATATTCAGGGGGAATTTCTGAACTGCTTCACTGGATTTACCCTCATATAGTATGGTCTCTTTTTCAGCGGTTATTCCCAATGAACGGGGCGGTTTTCTGGTTACGAGGGTAATTCGTTCGATTTTACCTAAAGATGCAGTTTTAATCCCGTCTAATCCCACAATTGCTCCTGAAGGGGCGTATATTCTGCAATTATTATCTTTAGCTAACTTTTGTAGTTTTGAACGAACATTGGGGTCCATAAGTCCCCCTACACTCATAACAATCACATCCTTACCTGCTTTAAGGATAGGGGGGACCATTTTTTCAACTGCTTGGGGGGAAGCAGCTTCAATCACCAGGTCAACATGGTTAAGCATGTCTTCCAGGTCCAGAACCACCCGACCATCCACTTGGGAGGCCAGGTTCTCGGCTCTTTCCATGTCTCGGTCATAAAAAAATTTGATTTCAACGCCAAGCTTTCCTTCCACGGCAAAATTAGTTATAATATTGGCTATGGCGCCGCATCCAAGTATGCCAACCCTCATCTAGATCTAAGTCTCCGTACTGGCAGGCACTGCAGTTTCTTTTATTTCTGGACTAATGAGTAAAATGTCTCCCACTGCCTGAACTCGGTCGTAAGGTATTTCAATAGTTCCTTCTTCTCTAAGAGGTCGTATTTCATCTCCTTCGGGAACTATTCGTATGCTTTTGGTTATAACATCTTTAATGCCCACACTTTTTTTGTCAGGATTTGTGGCAACGGCTTTCAGGGTTGAAACCCTACCTTTTTTGATGTTTAAGATCACGTCATGGATGCGTCCCACGTACTTTCCACGGGTGGTATACACATCTAAGTTGTACAGATTCGTTAATTCCACCATATTTCCACCTCTCTTTTTTTGGCACATGCCCCTGTCTATCAAACTCATCTTAATACATCTCAGGGTGTACCGTTAACTAAATTAAATTAAACCCTTCCCTGTACTTAAATATTTCGAAATAAGAGGGTTTTGTCAGATAAATTTAGGGCAACACCTAAATCCCCGGGTCTTCCAAGATTATTATTCAACATCATCATGAGATATGGATCATAGATTAACCCAAAGCAAATTATAAATTAACCAGAACTAGGAGAACTACATTTAACTTAGTGAAAAATTAAATCATTATTCCATGGTAATGTTTAAGATTGGATAATAATCTGATAAACTAAATTATCTGATAAATTAAGGAATTGTAGTTTTAAGAATGGAATTGTAGTTTTAAGAAGATTTTAACTAAAAAGAATTCTATTGATAATATTTAGGTGCTCTAATGTGGGATACTAGTAAAGATTACCGGCTTTTAGTGGCAGAAAAATCAGTTGAACTTTTCCTGAGAGCTGTTGAAGGTGCTAACTTCAAAGGAAAATGGAATAAAAAACAGGCCTTGCAGACTGCCCGGAAAATGACGTCAGAAATACAGACCCTCTACTATTCATACCTTGAACCATCTGAAATGGTTAAAACTCCTCAAATAAGTATATTGGAAGATCAGGCAATGGAAATAGTTGAAGCCCTTGGAGGAGAGTCCTGGCACAGGCAATTCCTGGAACTGGCCAATCGTGAGGAGAAAGAGAAACTGGAGGAATCTCTGGCCAAGATCAAATTTTTCCTCAACACCATTACTGGTCTGGCTAGTCGCCTCAGTCTGGGCGAGATCAAAGACCCGGTCATGGGAGTAGATATTAAAAAAGGGGAAATTTTAAGTGTTTCCAAACATCCTCAGGCAGATCAGCTCCTGGTGTGTAATGTTAACTTAAAAGAACGGGCTATTACTGTGGTAACCAATGATATGGAAGTTAAAGAGGCCAATCAAGTGGCGGTTGCCCTGCTTCCTCCAGAAGTCTTCATGGGTATCACCAGTGAAGGAATGTTTTTAGGCTATGGGGGTAATGTTTTAAAGGATGTAAAAGGGGATTTAGGAAAAATACCCCAGGGAATTCCACTGGAATCCTTGAATGAATCTAGAAATCTTGTGGAAAACTTTTTGCAGTGATTTGTTTATTTATTTTTTAATTTTTCTTTATATTTTCTTTTTACTCAATCCTAACTTTTTTTTAGTTAATCCTAAAATGATATTTGGCAGATTAACACTATCTATGGGATTAACCAATAACCACCATCTTACTACGTGTCATGTCTTCCACAGCATATTTAACTCCCTCTTTACCAATTCCACTCATTTTAAACCCTCCAAAGGGCATGTTATCTGTTCGGAATGTGGATTGTTTATTTATGAGCACAGAACCTGCTTCTATTTCTCGCACTGCTTTTTTGGCGCTTTCTATACTACGTGTAAAAACACCGGCCTGTAATCCATAGTTAGTGCTGTTAGCCACTTTAATAGCTTCATCCAGACTTTTAACCCTTATAATGGGTGAAATTGGTCCGAATGTTTCTTTTTGAACCAGCTCCATCTCTTTATGCACATGATCAAGTACGGTGGCATCAAAAAAAGCACCTTTCCTTTTACCACCACAGAGAAGCTGGGCACCATTTGCGATGGCATCATTAACCACCTGTTCCACATGAATGGCAGCATCTTCATCAATCATGGGGCCCATCTCGGTTTCCGGATTTAGGGGGTCTCCTACTTTCAGCTTTTTAGTGTGGGATACCAGCTGATCTATGAACTGGTCAGCAACTTTTTCATGGACGATAATCCGTTTAACTGCAATACAAACCTGTCCTGCATTGAGGTAGGAACCACTTACT
Source organism: Methanobacterium sp. Maddingley MBC34 (assembly GCA_000309865.1). Lineage (NCBI taxonomy): Archaea > Methanobacteriati > Methanobacteriota > Methanobacteria > Methanobacteriales > Methanobacteriaceae > Methanobacterium > Methanobacterium sp. Maddingley MBC34. Next base: position 21,192 of record AMGN01000005.1, read on the forward strand.
GTTCCCATGACAGCAGCGTCCAGATCTGCATCATCTAAAACCAGGAGCGGATCATTTCCTCCCAACTCTAGGGTTAACTTTTTCATTCCTGCTTTACTGGCAATTGAAAGCCCGGTGGGCACACTGCCAGTGAAAGATATCTTATTAACCAGTTTGCTGGTCACTATTTCATCCCCTAAAACACTACCACTGCCGGTGATGGTATTCACAGCCCCAGGGGGCAGATGTCTTTCCATGATCTGTGCCATTTTAAGTGCAGCCAGGGGGGCTTTGGTGGAAGGTTTAAAAACCACAGTGTTTTTAGCAGCCAGAGCAGGGGCTATTTTATGAATGGCCAGGTTCACGGGGTAATTGAATGGGGTGATGGCTGCAACTACTCCTAAAGGAATCTTTACTGTAAATCCAAATGCACTCTTACCTGCAATGGCGGCATCCATGGGAATAGTTTCGCCATGTATCCTTTTGGATTCCTCGGCAGCCATTAGTAAGGTTTGCAGGGATCGGTCCATTTCTACCTTAGACTCACGTATGGGTTTGCCTGTTTCAAGAGTGATAAGTTTGGATATTTCCTGGTGTTTTTCCTTTAACTCCTGGTGGATGTCGTAGAGGATGCGGGATAGTTTACGGGAAGACATTTCCTTCATGAATTTTTTTGCTTTACTAGCAGCATCAATAGCATCACGTGCATCTTTACTATCCCCCATTGGAACATGATCCACAATCTGGTTGTTGAAAGGATTTATAACGTCAATTTTATCTTTTTTATCAATCAAATCCCCGTTTATCAGCATTTTCATATCTTTACCTCCTTAGACTGGAATTAAGCAACTCTTTAAAAAATAAAATGTAATGCATGATAAAATCCATAAGAGTTTTGAAGTAGTATTTTTTCATCTATCCAAATAAGTTTTAAAAAAAGATTTATTATTAGCTTTTTAAGCTATTGTTTATTTCTGTAAGGTTGCCGTTGACACTGCTCATTTCACTACCATTACTTAGTTCAGCACCCATATCTCTAACGTAGTTTCGGTAGATAATGATTGCCACTAGGACAATTACTATGATGCCTCCAAATATTAATATATATTCAGCAGCAGTCTGGGCTGATTCATCCTCTATTATTCCCATATCTTTCATCATAATAACACTCCCATTATACTGTCACTCCCAGAAGGGATGGTCCAAATGTTTTTATTACATAAAATATTCCGTAAGCGACTGGGACCAGTGCCAGAGAAAATTTGACTCCTTTTTTTGCGCTGCCGTAGAGTACAATTCCAATTAATAGACCGGCAATTATGGAGTGGATGATAATGTATCCTGCGGATGCGATATTAGCAGCACCCAGAATGGGGTTGGTTTTTCCCACGGATTCAATGAAAGATGAGTAAGTCATGGCCATGCCCAGTGCAAATGGAGCGGCAATTACAGCAGCGATTAACAGGAACATTACTGACATCATAACGTTGGCTCTTCTTTCTCGTTGTAGTGCCAGAACAGCTCTTAAATCTTCTGCAACTGTTTCAATAACATCTGCAAGGCTACCACCAACTCTCCTACCCTCAATAATCATTCTGAATGTTCTATCCAGTGTTTTAGATTTTAAACGTTCACCCATTCCCAGAAGAGCGTCTTCAAAGGTGCTTCCTATTTTTATCTCAATTACTGCTCTTTTAAGTTCATCAGTTAAAGGACCTTCTCCATGTTTGGATATGTCCTCCATGGCAGTTTCCACACCCACCCCTGATCTCAAGAGTGAGGCGATCTGTCTTAGAAAGTCAGGAGTACCCTGTTCAATGGAATCAACTCTTCTTTCCATCATGAAAAAAATCCAAATAAAAATAAGGGCTCCAGGAGCAATCAAACCGAGAATAAAACCGATTAATGGATTTACACCCAGTAAAATAAATGCTATAAGGGCGATGAGGCCCAGTAATATTCCCGCACCAAAAATCAGGGTTAAAAGATCAGATGCCTTAACATACATCCCTGAACGAATCAGAATTTCCTGCATTCGAACCAGGTATTTGTCTGGGAAAATATTATCAATACTGTTTGATATGGGGGAAAGTGCAGAAGGTATGATGGCCATTTTCTCACCTTTATTATTATGCTGGTATATTTGTATGGCTTTATTAGTATATTATTATCCTGTATATAATATATTATGTTCTAATCTATCTTATACATAATGATATTATACCATTACCATATTTTTTACAGTTCCATTTGTAATTGACTAAATTGGAAAAATCTTCGGTGTTTTTCAAGCGAAAATTTTCCGGGGGTGGCTGGTTAAAACCTTAGCCCTGTTTTTGATGAGTACCATGTCTTCAATTCTGACTCCAAATTTTCCTTCAAGGTATATTCCGGGTTCAACAGTGACTATCATTCCTTTCATGAGTTTTTCATCACTTTTGGAGGATAATGATGGTTTTTCATGGATTTCCAAACCCACTCCATGTCCTGTAGAATGGATGAAATTGTCTCCGTAACCATAGTCTTCAATAACATTCCGGGCCACTTTATCAATATAGGATGCTTTCACACCAGGTTTGATGGTTTCTATGGCCTTTTTTTGGGCTTCCAGGACTATGGAAAGAATTTCTTCCTCTTCTTCACTTTTGATTATGGTCCTGGTGATATCAGATGCATAATTCTGGTATAATGCACCCCAGTCTATCATTATCGGGCTTTCCAACTTTTGGGATGTAGTGGTAGCATGAGGAAGGCTTGATCTTGATCCGGAGGCCACAATAGTTTCAAATGAAGGTCTTAAAGAACCTGCAGATCGCATGTTATATTCCAGTTGTGCTGCCAGGTTATCTTCACTCACTGAAAAATCCAAATCTTTAAAGGAATCTTCAGCAATCTTAATGGCCCCTTCAATTTTTTTAACTTCAGGGGGCGATTTGATTGCGCGGAACTGCTCAATAAATTCAGTGAGTTCCACCTGAAAATCCCCACATAATTTTTGGTAGGTTCCCACAGTCATGGAATGTTCAACACCTACCTTTTCAGGGTGACTTTCTTTTAATGTTTTTTTAAGTTCATCCAGGGATTTGAATTCATCCACAGGGAGGTGTGATTTTTGACTGGCTTCCTCCAAGTCTAATTTTGAGGATAAAAGTACTGGTTCTTCTTTTAATATTAAAACTGCGATGCTTGAAGGTTTAAAACCGGTTAAATAAGCTATATTTTCTGGTTTCAAGATAATTGCTGAGTTCAAATTATCCTGATTCATTTTTTCTATTATTTCATCTATTTTCATAGGCTAACCTTGCAAATGGTTCGTACTAATAAAAAAATATTATAGATATTATCATATGAAAATTAATTGGACACTACTTACTTTTATTCACTATTTAACTGGATTATTATCCAATTTTTATCAAATAATTATGGATTATACCTTTTTATTCACTATTTAACTGTTATGCTAATTTTTATTCAATGTTATCTTTAATTTTTAGAGCAAGTTTTTCCATGACTTTCACTGGAATTTCTCTTTTTTCAGGAAGGGGAATATATCCAAAATCAGGGTCATGGAAACTGATCCCCTCAAAATCCACTGGGTTCTGGTAACGGGGTATGAAATGCCAGTGAACCTCAGGATTGGGATTTTCATTCCTGAAAACTGAGTTTTTAAAACAGCTCCAGTTAAAGAGGGTGGGCTGGAATATTTTTTCCAGGGATTTTTCCAGTTTCTGCACCACCAATGCAAAATCAAGCCATTCTTCATTATTTACCTGGGAAAGATCTCTGCAACGCCTTTTAAGAACCACCACACAGGTTCCCAGATAACGTTGGCTTGGTGCTAGATATACGTTCCAGTGGATAGTCTCCCATATTAGTTTCCCGTATCCTCCAGCTATTTGACAGTATTCGCAAGTTGAATTCGTGGAAATCACCGCTAATGGATCGTATGCTGTTGATGATCTATTTATACAAAATTATCTACTTAAACAAATAGACATTAACATAAAATTGAGAAATATTAAATTTGATATGCAAACGTCTAATTTAGTAATATTATTCTTGAAATTATTTAAATAATCTTCTAATAATTCTTTAATTTTAAATAATCCTTTAAAAATTCTTTAGTAATCATTATAATTAATTCGTGAGGGGTCATTGGAATATAGGGATAATTATCTAATTATGTAAGTGGGATTGATTAAGCTTTTATGAATTGATTAGGCTACTAATTATAATAAATAAAATGAATTACCTTTCTTATTTCATTAATTAATGAAATCCTTTGATTTTTATTAATACTCTTGATCCTCACAAATACCCTCATATCACCTGGTATCAACATATTTATGATTGACAAATCATTTATAAATGAGGAGAGGTTCTTTAATATATTATGGTTAACTTCACATCCCATGAAATCAGGGACATAATAATCTCCATGCTGGTTATTGCCGGGGTTTTTGCTTATGTATTCCGGAGCATTAACCAGGGAGACTTCATTTCACTCATCCCGGTCACACTAGTGGCTGTGGGATTAGGATTCGTATTGCATGAGCTGGCACATAAATTTGTAGCAATAAAATATGGTTTTTATGCTGAATACAGGCTCTGGGTTGAAGGATTAGTTCTGGCCATAGTAACAGCAGCCTTTGGATTTGTATTTGCAGCTCCGGGTGCAGTGTACATTCACGGACAGTACATCTCTAAGGAAGAAAACGGAAAAATATCCATAGCAGGACCATTAACCAACATAGCCCTGGCAGTCATATTCTTCGTTTTAATTCAATTCGTATCATTCTCTCCCATATTAGCACTAGTCTGTAGTCTGGGTTTCACCATTAACAGCTTTTTAGCATTTTTCAATTTGCTTCCGATAGGAATATTGGATGGAGCAAAGGTTTTAAAGTGGAATCCAGTTATATGGGTTGTAATCACGGGAATAGCCTTTATAATGATGGTCTATCCCTATATTATTTCTTATATGAGATTAACGATATAGGTGAGATTAACGATATTATTAATAGTAACGTCATTAATTACTTGCTGATGTTCTAAGTAAAAGGATTAACATGTTTAAAGAAGTTCCAGTAAAATACTTCGGAGGCACCCACCGTTGCCGTGACCCTACCGAAACCATAGAAAAGGTGGAGGGCAAGCTTTCTGTTGCTGGAGTTACCAGAATAGCTGAAATAACCCATCTGGATCGTATTGGAATACCGGTCTATTCTGCAATCCGCCCCGGTGCTGCAGAGGGTGCGGTAAGTATTTACGCTGGAAAAGGGGCTACTAAGCCACAGGCCAAGGCTTCGGCAATGATGGAAGCATTTGAAAGGTATTCCGCTGAACAGCAGGAATCTGATAATGAAAAAGTTATTTGTGGTTCTTTTAATGAAATGGGGGAATGTATAGATCCATTATCATTGATATTACCTGCCAATGCCTCAGATGCAGCTAAAACTGATATTGATTGGGTAATGGCGGTTGATGCGGGTAATGACCAGGAGTGTTTGGTACCGGCCAATGCGGTTTACCATCCCTACCAGCCAACCAATGGAAGTTTTCTTTTCAAATCCAGTACCAATGGCCTGGCATCAGGGAACGTTATAGAAGAAGCAGTTTTCCATGGTATAACCGAAGTGGTGGAAAGAGATGCCTGGAGTATCTTCGAAGCCCTGCGCCAGCCAAAAATGGAAGTGGACTGTGAAGGCACTGATAATCCGTTAATAAAGGATATTTTATCAAAATTCCAGAAAGCAGGGGTGGAAGTTAAACTGGTTGATCTCACTGCTGATGTGGAAATAACCACCATGGCTGCAGTATCAGATGACACCGTACTCAAGGACCCGGCACTTTTAACGCTGGGTGTGGGAACTCATCTTGACCCTGAAGTTGCAGCTCTTCGGGCCTTAACTGAGGTAGCTCAAAGCAGAGCTACTCAGATCCATGGTACACGCGAAGACACCACCCGGGCAGTGTTCATGCGTAAGGCAGGATATGAGCGTATGAAACGGATTAACAAACACTGGTTCGGAAAATTCCAGGGCACCATAAATATTTCGGATATTAAAAACAGGGCTAAAAAGTCCTTTAAAGATGATATTGAAACTTCCCTGAAACTTCTGGATAAATGTGGTTTTGGTGATGTGTTATACACAGACCTCACTCGACCAGAAATCCAAATTCCAGTAGTGAGGGTTGTTATTCCTGGAATGGAAGTTTATTCAGTTGATGCAGAAAGAGTTGGGAAAAGACTTAGACAGTGAATGACTTAATTATGATTGTTAAGGGATGGAATTTGGGTTGAGGTGGAACTGAAGTTATAGGTAGTTTAAGTATACCAATAGATTAGCTTAAATTGCTAAAAGATTAATTGCTTAACTTGATAAAAGGATTTAAGATAATATTCTTTTTTATTTGGTGAAATAAAATGAAACAAGTCATTGTAATGAGAGCAGATCTGAAGATGAGTAAAGGTAAATTAGCTGCCCAAGCATGTCATGCCAGCTTAGGGGCATATAAAAAGGCTGATGAGCGGGTTATAAGAGAATGGGAATTGGAAGGTGGGAAAAAAGTAGTTGTTCAGGTTAAAAGCCAGGAAGAACTATTTGAAGTCTATGAACTGGTGAAGGCAGCGGAAATTCCTAGTTTCCTGGTGAATGATGCTGGACACACTGAACTTCCCCCATCCACTGTAACCGGGCTGGGCATAGGGCCTGATAAGGATGAAAAGATAGATAAAATAACCCAGGATCTGAAATTGTTCAAATAGAATTGTATAATACTGTATATTCAAATTGGATGTATTTATGATTGTATTTGTGGTTATAACATATTCTAAGGAGCTTGTAATATGGAATGGGTGGTTAAGATAGGTGGAAGTCTCTTCCCTGACTATTCAATCAACCTGGCCCAGGAACTGGTGGGAGAAGATGTTCTGATAATATGTGGAGGTGGCCAGCTGGCCAACCAGATCCGGGAATACCACCATGAATTGGTTTTTTCCCCAACTACCGGGCATAAAACTGCTATTTTATGTATGGATATTCTGGGAATGCTCCTGGCAGATAAGGTTAAAGGGGTAGAGGCAGTTAGATCCTTAGAAGAGGCTAAAAAAGTTCGTGATGAGGGGAAATTGCCAGTTTTAATCCCATCAATGCTCCTTGAATATCTGGATCCCCTTGAACACTCCTGGAGGGTAACTTCCGATTCCATTGCATTATATATATCACATCTACTTGAGGCGAAACTATTAATAACCACAGATGTAGATGGTATATACACACATAGACCATCATTGGATGGCGCCCAATTCATCAAGGAAATTAGTGCTAAAAAACTTCTAAATTTTGGTGAAACATCACTAGATGAGAGCTTTGCTGAGCTTTTACTTAAATATAAAACCAGCACTTATGTTGTTAATGGCAAACACCCCGAGAGGGTTATGGCTATATTAGACGGGCGAAGCTCTATAAACACGTTTATTGGAGGAGATTGAATGGAAAAAATAGAATGTACATCATGTAAACAAGAGATATCACCTGTAGAAACTTATGTGAAATTTGAATGTCCTGAATGTGAAGAAATACTGTACCGCTGCCAGAAATGCCGAACATTTGGCCATCTTTACCAGTGCAAGTGTGGATTTAAAGGACCATAAATTATCAGGGACTAATTAAAGGATCATAAAATCTTGAAAAGGACCAAATCCTTAAAATATCCTTAAATATGCATCCTTTGGATATATCTTCATTAATCTAAAAAAATCTAATTTTACTGACCTTTACAGATTAGTGAACTTTGTGCAGATTAAAACATAAAATTTTTAATGGAATAAATCTAGAGATTTCACATCCCTGGAATTTCAATTAATTGGAGGAATTAAGATGGGAGAAGTAGTTGCAACCATAAAATTAATGCCAGAAAGTCCTGAAGTGGATCTTGCCCAGTTAAAGGAAAAAGTTTCTCAATCAATACCTGAAGGAACAGAACTTCACAAAATTGAAGAAGAACCAATAGCCTTTGGTCTGGTAGCGCTCAATGTAATAGTGGTAGTTGATGATGGTGAAGGTGGAACTGAGAAGGCAGAGGAAATTTTCACCCAGATCGACGACGTTGCCAGTGTAGAAGTAGTGGACGTACGCAGGTTAATGTAAATTTATTTTAGAACATATTTTTAGGAAACACATTTTTCCTAAAAACTTCTTTTTGCCTGAAAACTTCTTTTTGTTTTCTTAAATATTTTTTAAGCCAATTAGTCATGCTTTTTTTATGTGATACCCAACCAATGAATTTCAGATAAATATATTTAATACTATTTTTATAATTAATATTAATAGAATAGTGGGTGTGCGATGAGTGTTTGATCTTATATTGGCATGTATAATTGGAGTCTTCTGTGGTGTTATCACTGGTTTAATTCCAGGAATCCATGTAAACACCGCAGGAGCATTTGTTTTCTCTGCATCACCACTTCTACTGTACTCCTATTCTCCTGAAGTCCTGGCAGTTTTTTTATTATCCATGTCCATTTCCCACGCCCTTCTAGAATTCATACCTTCCATGTTTCTGGGTGTGCCTGAAGAGGGAACAGTCCTCTCAGTAATGCCCGGACATCATCTCTTGCTTCAGGGTAGGGGAAAAGAAGCCATACGCCTGGTTTCATTGGGCGGTTTTGGAGCCATGATCATAACCATCCTCCTTTTACCCCTTTTCATAGTGGGATTACCTCCTTTATATGGATTGTTAAAGCCATATATCTGGATTATTTTATCAGTGACTGTTGTTTACATGTTGATACGCCTCAGCAGGGACTGGAATTCTTTCATATGGTCTTCAATTCTATTTCTTTTCTCAGGGATCATGGGATGGACCGCCTTGAATTCCCCTTTATCTTCCAGTGTTTCACTTTTATGTCTGTTTTCAGGCCTTTTTGGGGTAAGCACCCTTCTTCATAGTCTTTCTCAAAAATCTATTTTACCTCCTCAAAACGAGTACCACCATTTTGAAGTTGATGAAGATATTATCCGGGGAATATTTGCTGGTGGAATTGCAGGTAGCATTCTGGGATTTCTGCCAGGGATGGGACCTGCCCAGGGAAGTCTTCTGGCCCAGGAATTAAGTGGTGGTTCAGATAGTGGGAGTGAAAGAGAGGGATTTCTAGTGGCCATGAGTGGGGTTAATGCTTCAGATGCGCTTTTTTCCCTGATAGCCATTTACTTAATTGGTAACCCCCGCAGTGGAATCGCAGTTTACGTGAACCAGTTACTGCAGGGACTGGACTTCAACCATCTTTTAATCATGATCTTCGCGGCTGTAACCGCGGTTTCCATCTCACTGGTGCTCTGTATAAAACTAGGGGACTGGTTCAGCCAGTCCATGCAAAAAATAAATTATGAAAAACTATCCTGGGTGGTTATAATCTTTATGAGTTTTCTGGTGGTTCTTTTTGGAGTGATGGAACATTCAAATCTCTTTTTTGTAATGGTGACTTACTTTACCTCTGTAGCTCTGGGATTACTCCCCCACTACCTGGATATTAACAAATCCAACCTTATGGGTGTGTTAATTGTTCCTGCAATCGTGGTGTACATGGGGATGGGTTAAATGGAATTTAATAAATCAAATTACCACAACTTCCTCACAGAGGTCCATTATAGCCTTGGTAAAACTGGATGTATCTACTCCGGGGAAAGTATCCACCAAACATATGTTGAACTTTTCTCCTAAAACCGATCCAAGTTCTTTTATATCAAGGCAGTACACATCCCATGATTTGCCATGGGCAACCAGTCCCTGTTTACATGAGGATAGTTCTACTGGGAACCCATTAATTTCCAGGTTAAGGGCAGTGGTGTAGGCGGCTGGGTACCAGAGGTCATTGAAAACCACTCTACTGGCTCCACCTTTAAGGGCAGCTATTCCCAATGTTCCGGGACCACAAGTACAGTCTAAGATTTTTGGGTCCTCATATTTACTCATAACTCGGGTTAAGGTTGAAATTTTAGGAGATACAGGCTTTGGAAATTCTACATGTATCTCCCCCTGATGTTTGTAGATGCAAAGAGGGCCGGTGGGTGTTTGCACCAGATCACAGCGCATATCACAGCCAGCCAGTAGTTTATATGTGTTAGATGATAATTTACTGTCTTTAATTCCAACAGTGTCTTTAATGTCTCCTTTAAGCACACCTTTAACTTCAGGAACTTCATTTAAGATTCTTGTTGCGCATTTGGCATTAAAATCTGGAGACAATATCACTAATGTGTCTTTGGAAAGGTAAGGTGCATTTTTAAGTGGGTACGCGGGTGTTATTAGAGGAACGCATGCATCCCTCAGGGTAGATTTTTCATCCTTCACTCCCTCTTCCTGCATGATCCTCAGGATGTGAGCTATTACTATGTCCAGATGCCGACGACCACAGGAGCACCTTCCCCAGTTTGCACGGATTCTTTCATCGGGATCAATTTGTTCGCTTAATGGTTTGAACTTCTTAAAATTCCATTCTGGACAGTTATCACAGGGGGAATAAATATATCCAATTTTCTCTAAGACCGCAGGCGGTTTTTTTATACATTCTTGGTTGCATCTGCACTTTATGTCCATATACTTAAATATTTGATACTTTATATAAATAATATTAAGCTAATCTAATAATAATAGAATAATTTAATGATCTTGGGTCATATTACCTAAGGGCAGATAATCTACCAGTAAATTGTGAGAAAATGAAGGACAAACGCAAGGAAATACTGAAGGATCTCCTGGGAGAGTTTGGTTCTGAAGAAACCCGGGACGAGGATTCAATTGAAGAGGAAGATTATCCTTTACCTCGTGAAAAGAAGGCACCTCCAGTTCGAGAAGAAGTCCCCGAAGAAGAAGAGGAGAAGTTCACCCTAAACAAAATAATGAAAAAACCGCCTAAACGCACAAAAAAGGTTAGAAAAGCTTCTAGTGGCTTAAAGGCGGAAATCATAGAGGAAGGACTGATCCCCAAATACAATGTGAGTGTCCCTCATTTTTCAGATAAGGAAGAAATGATCTTCAATGAAGTCCGGGAGAAACTGGTGGAAGTAGCTGTTTCCCAGGGCGAAGAATTCAACATTGATGAAGATTCGTTTATAGGAGAGGTTAAACAATTCTTAAGGACCAGGGGAGTTCGAGATGTGGAAAGACTAGCCACTCAGATTTCCCAGGTGATGTTGGGGTACGGAAAACTGGATCCTATGATCAAGGATGATGATCTAGAGGAGATTATGGTTATCGGGACTAATAGCAATGTATTCGTATACCACCGAAAGATAGGCATGATGGTCACCAATGTGGTTTTCGAAACTGATGATGATATCCGGTCAATCATCGATGTTATAGCCCGACAGGTGAACCGCCGTATCGACCAGCAGACACCCATACTGGATGCTCGCCTGAAAGATGGTTCCAGGGTTAATGCCACCCTCCCTCCTGTTTCTGCTGATGGTCCCACTCTCACCATCAGGAAGTTCAGAAAAGACCCCCTTACTGTGGTGGATTTAATCAACTTCAAAACCATGTCCTCCCACTTGGCAGGGTTCCTGTGGTTGTGTACCGATGGTATGGGTGTAAAACCATGTAATGCAATCATTGCAGGAGGTACAGGTTCAGGTAAAACCACCACCCTGAATACTATAGCTGCCTTTGTACCTCCAAGGGAACGTATTATAACCATTGAAGACACTCTGGAATTGCAGTTACCTCACTCTCACGTGCTGCGTATGGAAACCCGCCCCCCTAACATTGAAGGTAAAGGTGAACTCACCATGGACACCCTGGTTAAGAACTCCCTTCGTCAGAGGCCTGACCGTGTAATTGTTGGTGAAGTTCGTGGTGCAGAGGCCATAACCCTCTTCACAGCCTTAAACACAGGGCACTCTGGAATGGGAACCCTTCACTCCAATACTGCCCGAGAAACCATCACCCGTTTAATAAATCCTCCCATGAACGTACCCAACATCATGATCCCTGCCTTGGACTTTATCATCATGCAGAACCGAATGTACCGTGCTGAAGGAGGATCCCTCCGGCGTATAACTGAAGTTGCTGAAGTGGTGGGAATGGAAGAAGGTAATGTGCAACTTAACCGTGTGTTTGAATGGAATAACGTCACTGATAAAGTGGAGTATGTGGGAATTGCCAGTCAGACTCTGCGTGAAATGGCAGAAATGAGGGGTGTGGGCATTACAGAACTGGAAGAGGAAATAGAAAAAAGAAGGCTGGTACTTGAATATCTGGCAGATAACAACATTCGTTCCATTGAAGAAGTAGGCCGATGTGTGAACAGTTACTACAAAGATCCAGATGCTATGCTGGACAGGATACTTTAAGATTATTAGATACATATTGAATAGTAGGAATGTATTGAATTAGAATTATTAAAGCTTCATTATTAAAAAATGATTTGCTTGTCCTAATATAATACAAAAAAGAGGTTTAGGTGAGATAAATGGTCTTTGGCGGTATTAAGAAGGTCTTCAACCGTATAGGTAACATTACGGTAAATTCCAGCCAGAAAGTTGGTGGGGGAGTTCAGAAGGTCGGTGAAGGGGTGCAAAAGCCCGTTAAAAGAATTAGGGATGTTGAAAGGCCTAAAATCTCCAGGCCTACTGCTAAAAAAGAATCTAAAACTGATTTAAGCACATTTGAACCTTCTAAATCTGATTCTAAGACTAAATCTCCGCGTAAAGTTATTAAGAAAATGGGGATGGAAAAGGATGAGATTGAGATTTTCCGCGACCTCATTGACCAGAAATATGAGCGAAAAGAAAAGCCTGAAGATGAAGATAAAGCCAAAAAAGCAGCGGTACGTAAAGCTTCCCTGGAAGAACTCCTGAAAGAAGAGGAAAAACCAGGTCTGGATCCTAAACTCATTTTAATTATTGGTGTTCTTTCGTTTGCTGTGGTCTTCACAGTGATAGTAGTACTGGGATTCGGTGTGGAGATTGGGTTGGTATTTGGTATTATCATCCTGCTTATGACCATGTTCATTGTGTACATGCCCAAGATCAAAATGGGAGGTCGGTCTACAGCAGCTTCACGAGAATTACCATTTGCACTTAGGCAAATGGCCACAGAATTAAGAGCTGGGATGGGGTTACATGACAGTATGCGTTCTGTTGCTATGTCTGGTTACGGTCCTTTGTCTGAGGAATTTGCCAGAGCACTGGAGGAAATAAAATACGGGGAAACCACTGAAAAGGCTCTGGTGGATATGAGTGAAAGAATTAACTCTGAAGGATTAACCAGGGCAATATACCAGATCACCCGAACCCTAACCAGTGGAGGGGATCTGGCCAAAACATTGAGTGTAATTGCAGATGACACTGCCTATGAAATGAGAATGAAACTCAAGGATTACGCCCAGAAGCTCAACTCCTTCACCATGATCTACATGTTTGTAGCTATATTAGGTCCGGTTATCACCATGATCATGTTAATTGCTGCTACCACGGTTATGGGGTCAATTTTACCACCCATGCTTCTTTTAATCTTATATCTATTCCTTTTCCCTGCTATTGTGGCCTTTATGGCGTTTATGATAAAAAGGCTGGAACCAAAGGTATAGAATTACCTGTAATCACTCATGGGGGTGTGTCAATGCCTCACATCCATTTTTTTGGTAAAAACAATATTTTAAAAGGATATTTAATGGGAAATATTGTTTATTTTTTAAGGTTCTAAATACCACTTAATTTCTAAATACATTATTTAATTCTACTTATTTGGCATGATCTACCCTCAGATTTATATATGACATGTGCTAATTGATAATTTCCGAAGGATAAATGTGGTGAAATGAGAGGTCCTCTGATTTTCTTAGAAAATATTATTAAAGTATTACAAATCCTGTTTTTTAAAGACATTGGTTATGCACAAACTATATATGTCCTAATTTGTAGAAGAAAAACCATCATTATAAATCATTAATAATTCGGTGATTGTTGTGGCACCTAAACAAAAGTCTAAACTAAAAGATTTTAAAGATGATTTTTGGAAAACCAAGGATATTACAATTTCCCTTGGCGAAATCGCTTCCATTGATGAAATTGCTGAAGAAAGAGGTGAAGTAGAGAGTTCCAAAATTGAGGGACCTACTCCCAAACCCCATGTTACAGATTTGAGATCGTGGGACATGAAACTACTCAGTAGATATGAGCCATTCTATGCACCTTTCTGTGACATGTGCTGTTTATGTACCTTTGGAAAATGTGACCTTTTAAACAAGAAAGGAGCTTGTGGGATTGATTCGGAAACACAACAAGCTCGTATAGTTCTTTTAGCATGTAATATTGGGACTGCTGCCCATGCAGGTCATGCCAGGCATATGATCAACCACCTCATTGGAGAACTGGGTGAGGATTACCCTATTAATCTGGGATTGAACATAGATATTGAGGCTCCCATCACCAGAACAATAATTGGCCAAAAGCCGAGAAATCTCGGTGATTTAAAGAATGTTATAAGTTACGTTGAAGAACAGTTGTCTCACCTGTTATCTGCTTGTCACACTGGTCAAGAAGGAAGTTATCTTGATTTTGAATCTAAATCACTCCATTCTGGTGTTATGGATGATCTTGCTCGAGAAGTAGGGGATATAGCTCAAATTGTGGCATTAAACATGCCTAAAGGGGATGGGGATGCTCCTTTAGTTGAAATGGGTGTAGGTACCATTGACTCTACAAAACCAGTGGTGTTGTGTATAGGTCACAACGTGATTCCTGGAGCCAGCATAATGGATTACCTTGATGAAACAGGTCAGGAAGAAGATTTTGAGGTTTGTGGTATATGTTGCGCAGCCATAGATATTTCCAGATACAATGATCGGGCTAAAGTGGTTGGTCCTCTGTCCAGGCAGCTTAAATTCATCCGCAGTGGAGTTGCTGATGTTATCATAGTTGATGAGCAGTGTATACGGACTGATGTGCTGGAAGAAGCTCAAAAGAAAAATACTGCAGTGATTGCCACCACTGATAAGATGTGTCTGGGCCTGCCTGATATGACTGATAAGGATCCTGATGTAATTGTATCCAAATTACTTAACAAGGAGATAAAAGGTGCACTCATACTTGATTCTGAAAAGGTAGGGGAGGTTTCAGTTAAAGTTGCCAAGATCCTGGCACCAGAACGGGAAAAACTCAAGTTATTACCTGAACTGGAAGAAGTGCAAAAAATGGCTCTAGAGTGCACTGAATGTGGTTGGTGTAACCGGGTCTGTCCCAACAACAAACCTATGATGGAGGCAGTGGTTGCAGCCGGAAATGCTGATTTCTCTAATTTTGAAGAACTTTACCTTAATGATGTGTGTTATTCCTGTGGTAGATGTGAACAGGAGTGTGAACGGGAACTCCCACTCATGTCCATGTTAGCCAAAGTTGGTGAAAAATTAGCCAAGGATGAAAAATTCAATATCCGTGCTGGTCGAGGCCCAGTACAGGATGTGGAAATAAGAAGAGTAGGCGCACCAATTGTACTTGGTGATATTCCAGGAGTTATAGCCATTGTAGGATGTTCAAACTATCCTAATGGCGGAAAAGAAGTTGCAGAAATGGCTAAAGAATTCCTGGAACGTAACTATATTGTAGTGGCCACTGGATGTGGGGCCATGTCCATTGGTGAATACCTTGATGAAGAAGGAAAAACACTCTACGAACAGTACAGTGGTGATTTCGATGCCCGTGGATTACTAAACATTGGTTCATGTGTGTCAAACGCCCACATATCAGGTGCTTGTATAAAAATTGCCAATATTTTTGCCAAAAAACCATTGGAAGGCAACTTTGAGGAAATAGCAGACTACATCCTGAACCGAGTCGGGGCCTGCGGCATAGCATGGGGTGCTTACTCTCAAAAAGCAGCTGCGATTGCTACTGGAGTTAACCGATGGGGTATACCAGTTGTTGTGGGTCCACACGGTTCCAAATACCGTCGATTATACCTTGGAAGAACAGATAAAAAAGAATCCTGGAAAATTAAAGATCTGAGGACTGGTAAAATTATGGATGGTGAACCTGCACCAGAGCACCTGCTTTACGCTGCAGAAAACATGGCAGAAGCAGTAGTAATGACTGCAAAACTATGTATCCGACCTACTGACACGGGCAAAGGGCGCCAAATCAAATTGAACCATTACATAGATCTTTACAAAAAATATTATGGTCAATTACCTCCGGATATTCATTTATTTGTCCGTAATGAGAAGGATATTCCTATAACTTATAAAAAGGATGTGAAGAAATTACTTGAGGAAGTGGGATGGGAACCCCGTGAAATACCTCAGGAACCGTCTCTTATGGGAATGGGAGGTGATTAAATGGCTAATGATAGAGTAATACCATGGCAACCCACAGTAATTGCAGGGCCAAAACAGGCATTACTAGTAACGCCCGAAACAGCTGAGCTCATGATAAAAAAGGCTAAACGACCTCTTTTAATTCTTGGGCCATTGGTGAAGGAAGATCCGGTCCGTTCACTTGCTTGCGGAATAGCAGAAAAATGGGATCTTCCAGTGGTTACCACTGCCGATGCATATAAATCTTTTAAGGATAAAGGTTTGGATTCCACTGCTTATGGGGTGGTGGAGATTGTAAATCTTCTTAAAGACCCTGAATGGCAGGGTGTGAAAGGTGAAGGACAACATGACCTGGTTATCTTCCTAGGATGCATATATTACATAGGTTCACAGGGCCTATCAACACTCAAACATTATGCACCTCACCTGAAGACACTGACTATCTGCAAATTCTTCCATTCCAATGCAGATGCATCATTCCCTAACATGAACGATGAAGAATGGTTCAATTACCTTGAAAAAATGGGTAAGTAAGATAAATCCAGGGTCAAGAGTTTTTATAATTTTATGATATGAGCGTAAATTAAAAAGGTGGATTGTAAACGGAGGAATTGGATGTTTGAAGATATACCTGTTGATGTAAGCCCCATGTACGAGGGGGAGCGTATCAGAGCAGCCAACATGTTTGTAGAAATGGCAGGCCCTAAATCCATGGGTGCTGAATTGGTACAAGTTGAGGAAGATGTTGAAGATGGCAAAATTCTAGTTATAGGACCTGAACTGGATGCCATGCAGGAAGGAGATATCCATCCATTGGGGATCCTGATTGAAATCAAGGGAGAACACCTGGAAAAGGAACTGGAAGGTGTAATTGAACGCCGAACTCACGAACTCTGTAACTACGTTAAGGGATTTATGCACCTTAACCAGAGGGATGCCATATGGTGTAGAGTAAGTAAAGAAGCCCTTGCAGCAGGATTTAAACTGGAACACCTGGCTAAAACCCTTTCAATACTATTTAAAGAAGAATTCCCCCTGATAGAATCAATATCAATTACTATCATGACAGAACCAGCCAAAGTAGAGGAATTCGTCACCAAAGCCAAGGATCAATATCAAAAAAGGGATGCAAGAGCCCGTGAACTCTCTGATGAAGATGTGGATGTATTTTATGGTTGTGTGATGTGTCAATCATTTGCCCCCACCCATGTATGTGTGGTAACACCGGACCGAACTGCATTATGTGGTGCTATCAATTGGTTCGATTGCCGTGCAGCTGCTAAAATGGATCCAGATGGACCGATATTTGAGATTGAAAAGGGAACTGTAGTGGACGAGGTTAAAGGAGAATATAGTAACGTTAATTCAGTAGTGACAGAACGTTCCCAGGGCACTGTTGAAAGAGTGTACTTGCACAGTGTATTTGAATATCCTCACACTTCCTGTGGTTGTTTCGAGGCAGTTGCCTTTTACATTCCTGAACTGGATGGTATTGGCATAGTTGACCGTGATTTCCGAGGGGAAACACCACTGGGAATACCATTCTCAGCAATGGCAGGCCAGTGTTCAGGTGGTAAGCAGGTGGAAGGATTTACTGGACTCAGTTTGGAATATATGCGTTCACCTAAGTTTTTACAGGCAGACGGAGCTTTCGAACGAATTGTATGGCTGCCTAAAGAGATTAAGGAATCAGTGAAAGATTACATTCCTGAAGATATGTGGGATAAAATACCCACTGAAGAAGATGTATCTGGCCTAAAAGAGATTCGAAGCTTCCTAGAGAACAAAGGTCATCCTATCATGGAGAGATTAAATATTGTTCAGTCAGAAACCTCTGAAGATGAAGCAGAAGTTACTGTTGAAGAAGAAACAAGTCTAATGGAGGGTATACAAATGGAAGGGGAACCTATGGCTCCGGTAGCATACGCACCAGAACTAACTGTGCCTTCATCTGGTGGAGTTAAAATCATTTTCAAAAACGCCAAAGTTTATGCAGAAAAGGTGATAATCAAGAAAAATGATAAGCCCTAACTCATAATAAGTCATGAAAATCATAATTTAGGAGTTAAACAGGGCAGATTCATGAATGACTAATTAAAAATTCAATATTAAGAAAAATACAAAAACAATTAGAACATTTAAATCGGAGCAATAACGTGATCATCGCAGTAAGTGGTAAAGGTGGAACCGGGAAAACCCTGGTATCATCTCTCCTTATAAAATCCCTTTCCAACAGCAAAAAGGATATTCTGGCAATTGATGCCGACCCTGATAGTAACCTACCGGAAGCATTAGGTGTAGATGTCCATAAAACAGTGGGAGATGTTAGGGAAGAATTAAAGGAAGACACTGCCAAGGGAAATATCCCTAAAGGGATGAACAAGTGGGATATCCTGGACTATAAAATAATGGAGTCAATCATCGAAACTCCCAACTTCGACCTACTGGTTATGGGGAGACCCGAAGGCAGTGGATGTTACTGTGCAGTCAACAACATGCTCCGGAGAATAATCGAAAACCTATCATCCAATTATGATATGATCATCATTGACACCGAGGCAGGACTTGAACACTTGAGTCGCCGAACCACTCAAAACGTGGACGTGATGCTGGTGGTCACTGATAAATCAAAAAGAGGAATGCTCACCGCGCAGAGAATTGGTCAACTGGCTGATGAACTTGAAATAAAATTCCAGGAGTTATACTTGGTACTAAACAGGGTAAACACTGAAAATGAAGAAGAAATCCTGAAAAAAGCCAAGGAAACAGGTCTGGAGATGGCGGGGGTAATCTATGAGGATGATAAGGTAACCCAGTATGATATTGAGGGAAGACCTCTGGTGGAACTTCCTGATGAATCCAATACTGTAAAAGCAGTATCCGGGATATTATCCCGCATTAGAAAGTAAATAAGGGCGTGGGTATATGGATAAAATGTCGCAACTTCTTAAACTACTGGAAAAAACAGACTATATAGAAATCAACGAATTTAGAATGGATTTTGAGGAACTGGAATTGCAAATTATGCCAGCAATGCAGAGAGTAGTGCAGCAGGCAGTAACCAAACAGGCCGCAATTCAGGAAACCATCAAGACAATGGAAGCCATTGACTTTGTGCCTCCAATAAAAGATTATCCTGGCGAAGTTGCCCAGGTGCAACTGGGTGCTGGAAGCAGAAAACCAGTCTATTTAGGAGGTCAACAGGCTCTTTACCGCTTCGAAGAACCCCAACCCAACCCTCCTGTGGTAACATTTGATGTCTTTGACATTCCCATGCCAGGACTTCCACGTCCTATAAGGGAACACTTCTCTGATGTTATGGAACACCCTGGAGACTGGGCTAAAAAAGCGGTTAAGGACTTTGGGGCCAATGTGGTAACTATACACCTAATTGGAACTGGACCTAAGGTTATGGACAAAACACCAAGACAGGCTGCTGAAGATATTGAAGAAGTCCTGCAGGCTGTGGATGTGCCCCTGGTTATAGGAGGATCTGGAGATCCTCAGAAGGATCCAGTTGTTCTTGAAGCCGCAGCCATTGCTGCAGAAGATGAACGTTGCTTACTTGCTTCAGCTAACCTTGACCTAGATTACAAGAGAGTGGCCAAAGCAGCAGTAGACTACAACCATGCAGTCTTAAGCTGGGCCATCACCGACATAAACATGCAGAAAACCCTGAACAAATACCTGATGAAGGAAGGATTAACTCAAAAAGACATAGTCATGGACCCCACCACATGTGCCCTGGGTTACGGTATTGAATTCTCAATTGATGTCATCACCCGAACCAGGCTAGCAGCACTTAAAGGGGACAAAGATCTGCAGATGCCAATGAGCTCTGGAACCACCAATGCATGGGGATCCAGGGAAGCATGGATGAAAAACGATGCATGGGGCCCCACAGATTACCGTGGACCCATCTGGGAGATCTTCACTGGGTTAACCATGATGCTCTGTGGAGTGGACATCTTTATGATGCTGCACCCACAATCAGTACAGATTTTAAGCGAAATAGGCTCCACCTTTACCAAGGAGTACCTTACAACTGATGTACCAGACATATCCAACTGGATAACGGAGCTAGAATAGGAGGTTATGAGTATGCAAGTCACTGCAATGGATATATACCGACTGCTTCCCCAGACTAACTGTGAAGACTGTGATGAAGCCGCCTGTGGAGAGGCCTCCTGCATGGCCTTCGCCACCAAACTCTCAGAAAAAGAAGCCCAACTGGAACTATGCACTGAAATATCCTCTGAAGGATTCGCCAAACTGGAATCCCTACTGGCACCAGCAGTCCGAGAGATAACCATAGGAAACGGTGATAAAACCACCACTATAGGTGGAGATGAAGTATTATACCGTTACGAACTAACCTACTACAACCCCACATCCCTGGTAATCGATGTATCCGATAACCTGAGTGATGCAGAATTCACCGAGAGGGTTAAAGTAATAGAGGAAACCGAGTTTGAAAGGATCGGTGAAATGCTCACCCTTGATGCCATCGCCCTTAGAAACGCATCAGGAGATGCTGGTAAATTTGCTGAAGCTGCTTTGAAACTTAAAAAAGCTAAATTACCCCTGGTACTATGCTCTTTTGACTCTGGTGCCATGAAAGCAGCCCTGGAGAAAGTTGGTGATGAACGACCACTGATCTATGCGGTTAATGAATCTAACCTTGAAGAAATGGCAGCACTGGCCCTGGAATACAACTGCCCTGTGGCCATATTCTCCCCCAACGACCTGGAAAAAATGAAACAGATGAGCCGGGTACTTCGGGAAAAAGGAATAGAAGACATTGTACTGGACCCCGGAACATTTGTGGAAGAAGGAATTGGAGACAGTCTTGATAACTTTGTAATGATACGCCGACTGGCAGTGGAAGAACAAGATGAAGATTTCCGTTTCCCAATACTGGGCATACCTGCCCTAACCTGGTTATATGAAAAAGATGAAATCCAGGGAGGTATCAGAGAAGCAACCATTGCCGCCACCCTTATGAATAAATATGCGGACATGCTAATATTCCACGGAACCAATATATGGGAATTAATACCTGTCCTCACCCTGAGACAGGGCATATACACAGATCCCAGGAAGCCTCAGGCTGTGGATGCTGGGCTTTACGAATTTGGTGATCTGGACAAAGATTCACCAATATTAATGACCACCAATTTCGCCCTCACATTTTACACAGTTGAAGGAGATATAAAGGGTAAAACCAACGCTTACCTTCTGGTTCTGGATACTGAGGGTCGTGCAGTGGATGTTTCCCTGGCAGGTGGTCAGCTTAACGCAGAAGCAGTAGCCGACCTTATAAAAGAAACTGGAATTGAAGATAAAGTTGAAACTCGCACACTCATAATTCCAGGGTTAGCCGCCCCGGTGAGTGGGGAAATTGAGGATGAAAGTGGATGGGAAGTTCTGGTTGGTCCAAGGGACTCATCAGGAGTACCGGATTTCTTGGATAAACTTAAAGAGAAGTCTTAAAGAAAATCTACGGTAACATCTTAAAAACTGAAATAATGGAAAAGTGATAAAATGAAGACCCTGATGGTAATTGATCCCCAACGCTGCAGTGAATGCCAGGACTGCATCAATGCCTGTAAAAAAACCCACGGCGTGGCCAGGACCAAAAAAACCAGCACAGTACCAGTATTCTGCCTGCAATGCCACCCTGATAAAGCTCCCTGCGCCCGAATATGTCCAACCGGTGCCATCCGGGAAGAAGATGGAACTTTAATCGTGGATGAGGAATCCTGCATCATGTGCCGTTTGTGCATGATAGCCTGTCCAGTGGGTATGCTGGTTATAGATGACGAGAAAAAGGCAGTGCAGAAGTGCACCCTATGTCTGGATGCAGAAGATCAGATACTCCCTGCCTGTGTAGAGGCCTGCAAAGACAATGTTCTTAAGATTTTCTCTGTGGAAGATCTGGAAGAACTCAAAAAAGACCTATCCTACACAGAAGTACTTAACGAAGCCATGAAAGCCTATCAGGACAAACTTTAAAATGGATGAGTTTAAGTCAAAATGACTTAACTTTCCTTTTTTTTTGTTTCCAAAGCCATTTTTTTCAATAAAACCTTTTTATTTTCAATGAAAAAATAACTCATTCCTTGGTAGGCTAAAAATTTTTAGGAATAAGATGAGGTTCTGATTACACAAAGACCTTTCATCTTCACCCCTTCTTTTTCCAACAATTCTTTTTTCATTTCCACGCCCCCTCTATAGTTACCTAAATTCAGATCAGATTTAACCACTCTGTGGCAGGGTATAACTAGTGGAAACGGATTTCTAGCCATTGCACTTCCCACAGCCCGCCACGCCTGACTTCCCATGGACTCTGCAATTTCTTTATATGTTTTAACTTCTCCCCGGGGAATTTTAAAAACCAACTGCAATACTTTAAGATCAAAATTATTGGGAACTGGCCCAGGATGTTCTGTTGATTTTTTAGCGGATAAATCCAGCATATCCAGATCAAATTCGATTTTTTGGCCTTTATAAATCTTGATTATCTTTTCTAGCAGTGGTTGATATTTTTCAGTTAATTCAAAGTGAATAAATTCATTGGAAATCAGTTCACAAAGTTTTTCCCTGCTGGATTGTGGTAGAAAGATTCTTACAATCTTTCCACTTTTGGGGGAAACTCCCACTGCAAAATATAGATCCTCTGCAGGTGAAAATGATACCAGAATCTTTTCAGGATCCAAATTAGCATTGTATTCTTTTTTCATATAGATAACCTGATAATTTTTTAGGGTTCATTTTAGAACCTATTTCATTTTCATAATCTTTGTTTTTTACTGCTTATTTTATTGGTATAATAGGTTATGGATAAAATATTCAATTGAATCAATTAAAAAAAATCCTTAATTTTTCTTTAAGGGATATTTGCATTAATACGCAAAGTATTCCTTAAATGAAGAAATATTCCTTTTGTACGATAAGTTATTCCTTGAATGAAGAAATATTCTGTATTTTAATGTCAGATTAGCCGTAAATATAGAAACTATCCAACATAATTTCTATGTCTTTTTTGGCTTCTTGGAATGTAACTGGATCTCCCACAAACCACAAGTAGTACATTAAATTATTCTTTTTATAGGATACAATCAGGATGCTGGTGGGTGTAACCTCATTGTTTTCCCCATAAATCTCATAAATTTCCATACCATACTTTTCAAAACCCCTTTCATCTATTACTTCACTTCCCTGAATCCGGAACACATCTTTAAGCATCTCTGCGAATTCCTGTGATGATATTTCAGCTACATCTGTATTCCGGTTAAGGGAGAGGGTTATGGAATTATTAGCATACAAACCCCGGAGTACCTTCTTTGCGTCAGAAGTGCTGACCATCTCCCAATATTCAGAATAATCCAAAGAAACCTCTCCATTATCATAATTCAAAATACGGACTTCTTTCTCTGGTTTGAGGATCTTTTGGATGGATATGTCTGCTTTTTCTCTTACATATTTATATTCATCTTTTTGAGCGGTTTTCAGGGCTTCGAGTCCCTGTTCATCTCCAATTCTTCCCAGGGCTTCGGCAGCTTTACCTCTCACGTGACGGTTTTTATCCCGGGTTCTCCCTAAAAGAAGATTAATCAGTGCATGGAGTGCATCTTCGCCACCAATTTTGCCTAAAACTTCGGCTGATTTGGCCCTCACCCTCCAGTTTTTGTTTTTAAGAGTTTTTATAAGTGGAGGTACTGCACTTTCACCCAGCTTTCCCAGGGCCAGCATGGCCTTCCACCGCACATCTGCATCCTCATCATCCATTGCTTCCAGGAGAACTGGAATGGCCTTTTTATCCCTCATTTTTCCTAAAGATACAGCGGCATATTTACGTACATGCCAGTCCTTATCTTCCAGGGTTTTGATGAGGTAGGGCACGGCACGATGATCACCAATCCTTCCCAGAGCATTGGCAGCAGTTCTTCGCACACTCCAATTACTGTCATCCAGGGCAGCGATTAATGCATCCACAGCTTCTTCGTCACCTAACTCTCCCAGAGCCAACGCTGCTTTTAACCTAACTTCCTCATCAGGGTCATCTTCCATGGATTGAATCAGGGCGGGAATAGCCCTTGTGTCCCTAATTTTTCCCAGGGCTTCTGCTGAATTTTCCCTAACTGAACTAAGGACAACGTAGTCAGAGTGCCAGCTTTTGTAGCGTAAAGACTCTATAAGGGCAGGCACTGCCCGTTCATCCCCTACTTTCTTTAAAGCACGGGCTGCTTCTTTTCGGGTGAGATAATCCTTATCTTTAAGGGCTCTTATCAAACCCTCCACATCTTGTTCTTCTTCCAGGTGGTCAACATTTACATCAGAATCCATAATAATCTCCTGGAACTGGGGATAATATCATCATAGTTCTATTAGCTGTGGTGGAAGTTATAATTATGTTAAGTTACCTATAGTATATCCTTTAAAAGTTTTAAAAATTGGGGGTAGTCACGTACAAAACCCAGCACCGACATTTTGGAGATGGATTCCATGTCCTGTTCTTTAAGGAATTTTGCCAGGATATTCATTTCTTCATCAGTTAACTGATCAATTATTTTACGATACTTTAATGATTGTTTTAGATCCTTACCAACTTTTTTTTGCCAGAGGGTTTCATATTTTTTCAAAAAATTTCCGGAAGTGTTTTCCTTTTCAATGGCCTCTGCTGCCACTTCACCTGCAATACGGGCGCAGTGTGCAGTAACATGAATTCCTCCTCCTGTGAATGGTTCTACTTGTCCTGCAGCGTCTCCCACTACCATCAAACCATTAGTATATGTTCTCTTCACTGGTCCATAAACTGGAACTCCCCCCATATTCAGCTCAACTGGAGTGGCATCCATGGTTGAAGTAAATCTTTTAAGGAAACTATAGGCAGTTTCAGTATCACTCCTGACACCCACACCCACATTGGCAATGCCGTCACCCTTGGGGAAAATCCATACGTATCCACCAGGAGCTATCTTCTCACCGAAGTAAAATTGAAGATAATTGGGATCACACTCCACACCCACCATTTCATATTGTGCACAAGAACAAAGACTCTTGGGAGTCTGCTGAGTTTTAAGCCCAGCCATCTTGGCTACCTTAGATTCTATTCCATCGGCAGCAATAACCAGGTCTGCTTTAATTTTAATTGCACGTCCCATATGCTCTGCAACCACCCCACAAATCTTCCCATTGTCACGTATGAGATTTTTTACTGTGGTTTTCACCATAATATCAGTTCCTGCTTTGGCTGATTCTATGGCAAGCTGTTTATCAAATAATTTCCTCTCTAAAATAAACCCTTCTGCATATCCTCCTTCCAGATGGCCATGGGTACCGTCAGGGGCGTATACATCAGCTCCTTTAATTTCAGTACAGACGTATTTGGAAGATGGTTCCATTTCCAGGGTTTTGAATGTACTGGAGCTCGTGGCCTCAGCGCACTGTACAGGAGTCCCTATTTCCTGATTTTTTTCAATCATTAACACATCTAAACCATTTTTAGATGCAAATAAGGAGGCAGTAGATCCTCCAACACGTCCCCCTACAACTACCACATCATAATTCATTTTTTTCATTGTTAATGGCCCCTGTTGGACACACCACCCTGCATAAAGTGCAATTTTCACAACCTGGATGGGTGATGATCTTCATCCCTGATAGTTCCAGACTATTATGAGGACAAACTGCTACACATGCTCCACAATATCCACATCGTTCTGCAGAAATTATCATCTTAACCAAAGCCTCTAAAACGTTTGAAACGTTCTTTCATTATCTAATAGTATAATGAGAGTTATATTTATAAAATTTACCTTTTATCTTAAGATTTCACCTAGTGGGAACATACTAAAAAGAGTGTAAGTGTTTAGATTCAGAGATATTTCAATTTACCTTATTCTGTTGGGGGGTTGTCTTATTGGCCTTTTTATTCTTCCTTATTTTATGATTAATTTTATCTTCATTTTTCCTACAAATCCTTGATTGGATGGTCCCCGACCGTTAACTTAATATATGAAGTTCGCCCACTTGGTGTTATGCAGGGGTGCCCGAGCGGCCAAAGGGGGAGGACTTAAGATCCTCTGGTGTAGGCCTTCGAGGGTTCGAATCCCTTCCCCTGCACTTTCAATCACAATTTCTATTGTTAATGGTTCAAATTTAAACAAAGTTTAAATAATAAAAAAGAGTTTAAATACTAAAACAGTCTAACCATAAATATCTGCCTTAGTGGCTCAGCCGGTAGAGCGATACCTTGGTAAGGTATAGGCCGGGGGTTCGAATCCCCCCTAAGGCTTTTACAATTTTATTTTTAAATTATTTTGATTCTTTAAATAAGAAGTAACGTTTCTAGTGATGTTTATTTGATATATCAATGGAATAATCCGTAAATTATTATACTTAGTGTAATGAAACAAATTTATTGGAATAATTGTTGATGATATGTTTGATTCAGGATAATGTAACTCATTTGAAGTGTGTATTTGGTGATTAAATGAGAGAAAGAATAATTCAAATTTCAGATGTTCATTTTGGAGAGAAGAACTTCTCCCATGAACTTAAAAACAACCTTCTAGGGCAGCTTGTGAATGAAAATCCAGATCTGGTAATTGTTTCTGGTGATCTTACCACCAATGGATATCCTCATGAGTATGAGGAAGCTGCGGCTTTTATTGATGAACTGAGATCCATAACCAAAACCTACGTGATTCCAGGTAATCACGATGCCCGTAATGTGGGTCTTCTCCATTATGAGAGCATGATTGGAAACCGGAAGTTCGTGCACATTGACAAAGATGGTGAATATGCCGTAATTGGTCTGGACTCCTCTGAACCAGATATCAACGATGGTCAAATAGGAATTGACCAGATGGAATGGTTGAAAACCCAGCTGGAAAAAATCCCGGAACATATGGGAAAAATAGTAACCTTCCATCATCACCTGATGCCCATACCTCAGACTGGGAGAGAAAGGAATATATTGCTGGACTCTGGTGATTTAATGAGGTTATTAACAGATAATGGTGTTGATCTGGTGTTAAACGGCCATAAGCATGTTCCAAATGTGTGGATGGTTGAAAAGATGGTCACTCTCAATTCTGGGACTGTCACCACCCGTAAACTAAGGGGACAGACCAGGCCCTGCTACAATCAATTATCCTTTGAAGATGAAGATTTCTATGTGAACCTGGTGGACACTGAAACAGGCAAGAAGAAACAACTGGCTTATTACTCAGTCAAAGTTGAAAATGAAGAGTACGTGGTCTGTTCCACCCGCCACAATTCCATGGGGACATTTTAAACATTTCAAAACGTGAGATTAAAAAATTAAGAAGTCTCATGTTAAATTTTTTATTTTGAGTAATCAAATTCAAGTATTCAATTCAATTCAAGTATTCAATTCAAGTATTTATGGTGTTTTCAATGGGGAAAAAAGTAATTCAAATATCGGATGTACATTTTGGGGATAGTACCTTCTCTTCAAGACTTAAATCCAACCTCCTGGCTCAGTTGGAGGAGGGGAATCCTGATCTTTTAATATTTGCAGGGGATCTCACTGCCAGTGGTTATGCCCATGAATATGAACAGGCCCTGGAATTCGTTGATGAATTAAAATCCATTACCAAAACCCACATAATTCCCGGAAACCACGATGCCCGTAACGTGGGATTGGTACATTTTGAAAAGATGATCAGTGAACGAAAATTTGTCCATGTTGATAAAAGTTCCAATTTCACCGTTATCGGGCTTGATTCATCTGAAGCTGATGTTAGCCACGGGCAGATTGGACGCGATCAGCTGGACTGGTTAAAATCTGAATTGGCCAAAATACCAGAGGACCAGGCTAAAGTTGTCACTTTCCACCACCACATCATACCCATCCCCCAAACAGGAAGAGAAAGAAATATTCTCCTGGATTCTGGGGATTTAATGCATATTTTAACCGAGAATGGTGTTGATTTTGTGTTAAATGGGCATAAACATGTCCCCAATGTGTGGATGCTTAACAATATGGTGGTTTTAAACTCTGGAACTCCAACCACCAGAAGATTGCGTGGAAATATATATTCCAGCTACAATGAACTGCAAATTAATGATGGGGAAGTGTTTGTTAATTTGGTGAAAACAGAGACTGGAAGTAAAAGACAGATTGCCCATTATTCGGTGGAGGTGAGGGATGAATCCTTTGTGATTTATTCTTATACTCATAATTCAATACATAAAGTTTGAAAACAATAGATGTGAATAGTATTGATGTGAATAGTACAATTGACTATATTGAATAGTACATTGAGTATATTGTATTGAGTATTGAATTTCATTGATATTATATGAATTATTGAATAAATTATTTTTAGTGTAACGAGATATTATTGAATATAATTATTAGTTAGATGAAATGAGTCTGGTATAGAATGTCAAAAACATTAGATATAATAATGGCGGGAATTATCTCCGGGATCGTGGCTTTCACCACATCTCAACTGGGAGTAACTGGAACCATAATTGGTGCTGTATTAGGATCAATGCTATACCAGTTCATGAGCCACTTTTTCAAGAAACCCCTGGAAAATGTTAACACTTTAAAAACCCCAAAAACTGTAGAAAGCCAGATAGTTTATGCTTTTCCATTAATCATAATCCTGGCTATAGAAATAATCTACTTACTATCTTCATTTTACCTTGGTCCTCGTGAAATATTCCAATCAATGCAATCAGCCACTGACTGGAACCTTTTCAGAACCATTGGTATTGGTCTCATAATTATGGGAGTTTACCCACTCCTTGAACCTGACCGTATACCACCAATTTATGGTTTGGCAGTACTGGGTGTGGGAGTGGTGAAACTAATGGCAGGATTTGTGGATTATAACTCTCCATTTGTCGCGTTATATTCACCCATATTCCATCAATTCAGTATATTGATTTCTATAGTGCTCATCGTAGTGCTTTTGTATGTGATAGTATCTATAATCCAGGATTCCGTGACTATTATACGTAAAGAAGATCAAAGTAAGAATAGTGAAATTGAGTAATTGTGAAGTTGAGTATTAGGGAAATTGTGTAACATGGAGAAGGTTGATCTAACTCAATGCACGATCAGTGATGTCAGGCAATGATAAAATGACGAATAGAGCAAAAAATAGTACTCTTAAGGCAGTTTTGGAAGTGATTCTATATGATAATCCTGCTACTCAGGATGAAATAGCAGAAAAGCTGGGATTAACCCGGAGGTATGTGACTAAACTGTTACAGCCGCTCATCAAAGAGGGAGTAGTCAGAAGGGCATATATTCTTGATCTTAAGAAGTTCGATGAATTTTCAGAAATGTTTGATGAGGAAAAAACTTCCAGGGAGCACGCTGGAACCTTCCTGATAAAGGACATGCTAAGGGACATGGCCAAACATATCTGCCGCCAGTTTGACATGTCATTTGAAGCTCTACTGCAGTATGATTCTGAAATGGCTGAGGAAGCCCTTAAACTGGATTACATCTCTAATAACATGCATGAAAAAATACGTTCATCTGTGGAAACTGTTATATCCATTAATCCATACTCAGAGTTCAGTAAAACCATGGTCTTGGGAGAAGTGGGATACGATCTGGAACGTATTGCTGACCATACTTGTCACATTGCTAACTTTGCCCTGCAAGAGTCAGACCCAATTGATGAAGAGATGATGGAAACGTTAAAATCCATGTATAAAACTTCACGTAAAATGGTGAATCAGTCAATGGATGCCTTTTTAGATGAACGTCTGGAGCTTAAGGATAAGGTTATGGATTACGAGGAAAGGATCCATGAACTGCAGAAGAAGGCCTTAAACAACATAGCCACCCAGATGGCTGAGGATGATGTTATGGACAAAGACCGATCCAACTATTACCTCGCACTATCCCGTGTTGTCAAGGCTTTTGAGCGTATTGGGGATATATCCATTGAGATAATTGACACTGCTGGTGAATTCTACCGTAACATACCTCGAACCACCACTCCTG
The DNA here is from genome assembly GCA_000309865.1 of Methanobacterium sp. Maddingley MBC34. NCBI lineage: Archaea > Methanobacteriati > Methanobacteriota > Methanobacteria > Methanobacteriales > Methanobacteriaceae > Methanobacterium > Methanobacterium sp. Maddingley MBC34. Next base: position 51,494 of record AMGN01000005.1, read on the forward strand.
AACGTTTCCGTAGGATGAAACCTTGAGTAAAATGACCCCTTGGAATTCCTATAAAATTTTTTTATTTATTTAACAAAAATCAAAATCATGACCAATTTTTTTATTTTATTTTTGAATTTTTTTTAGTATTTAAAAAATTCATCAGAATATTGACACTTCATATATGTCAAAATTTTCGATTATTTCTCAAAAAGTGAATACGTCTACACTAATAGTAAGTTCGCAATAATTGTCTACACTAATTGTCTAAGTAGAAATAAGTGTCTAGTATCATATTTTTTTTAGACCCTGTTAGAAAATATAATGAGATTTTTATAATCTTTCAGGGAACAGTAGGGGTTCACGTGAATGTAGAAATATGATATGGGCTTTTAATGCGCAGATATCTTAAAATGAGTATTTAAACTAGGTTTAAATAAAGGGTGTTTGAATGGATTAATCATTTCGTTTCCCTATATTGTATCTACATCAATGAGTTTTCTGAATGGCTTTTCCTGGGTTTTTTCCTCCTGGATGTGCGCTAGGAGGCCAGGAATTCTACCAACAATAAATAAACCACATCCCACTCTCCAGTTAAATCCCATATCTGAGAGTAATGCTGCATTGGCACCGTCAATGTTCATTTTAATTCCTTTTCTTTCACTTAACAGATCCTGGATATGCATTGCCAACTGGCTGTGTTCTTTGAAACAATCATATTTCCAGCCCAGTTCAATTAATCTTGGTGCACGAGGGTCCTCTTTATGGTACCTGTGGCCAAATCCAGGTATTTTCCTTTCATTTTCAGCAAAGTAGTTTATCAATTTTTGTGCAGTTTCATCAAGGGGAATATCCTCATTTCGGGATAGGTTGACACCTTCCTGTAACATTTGCATGGTAATTTCAATTGCTCCTGCATGATTTTCGCCGAAAGCTAATATTCCTCCGGCTAGACATGCGTTTACAGGAGATCCTGCCGATGCCATCAGCCGGGCTGACTGGGTACTGGGGGGTGTGATTCCATGATCACAGAATGAAACCAGTATGGCCTGCAGCATTTTTTCCTGGTTTTTGGTGGGGAGCGCACCCTTTAAGAGGAGATGTATCATTTCTGGAAATGAAATGTTTCCTATCAAGTCTTCCTGGGGATATCCCTGGGTGATGAGTCTATTTGGTTCCACTTTAGTAATGGATGTTCTCCAGGGTGTGGTTCTGGGTTGGAACATCCCCTTTAGTACTTCATTACTGATCATGTAAGACCCTAATAACTGTAAGCTATAAATATTTATCGCTTTTAGTATAGTGTAGTTCATAAAATGTGTTTTTCAAGTGGTTTTAATACGGTTTTTCTGGTTTGTAATTAAAAATAGTTCTTATTATGTGTATTTCAATACACAAATAGTAAGCTTTATATAGTCTGGGAAGTTAGGTAGCAAGTGAGGTGATATTATGGACATGAAGTACATAATAGGAATAATAGTAGCAATAATAATAATAGTCGGTGCTTATTTTGTCCTCGCTGGAGGTAGTGGGCAGGAAAAAATAACCATCGTTGGTTCTACATCTGTACAGCCTGTTGCTGAAAAATTAGCCACAGAATATATGAAAACGAATCCCAACGTGAAGATAACTGTTCAGGGTGGAGGTTCTGCTGTGGGTATTAAGAGTGCACAGGATGGTACAGCAAGCATTGGAACCAGTTCCAAGTCGTTGAAAGCTAATGAATCCACAGGATTAACTCAATATGAAATTGGTAAAGATGGAATTGCCATTATCGTCAACAACAACAATGCTCTCAATGGATTAACCCTGGATCAGGTTAAAGGAATCTTCAATGGAAGCATAACCAACTGGAATCAGGTTGGTGGATCTGATGCTCAGATAAATGTCATTGTACGTGAAGACGGTTCAGGTACTCGTGATGCAGTTCAGGAAATAGTTCTAGGTAAATTAGCCAACGGTACCAAAGTAGCTTTCGTAAAATCAGCCATTGTGCAAAGTTCCACCGAAGCAGTACAGCAAGCTGTAGCTCAGGATCCCAACGCTGTTGGTTTCATATCATTCGCTTCAGTGAATAACACTAAAGCCCTGCAGATAAACAATGTTGCACCTTCCGAAGCAACTATACTCGATGGTACCTACAAGATCCAGAGACCATTCCTGTTCCTGGTTAAAGGAGATCCTACCGGGGCAGTTAAATCATTCATTGACTGGGTAAATGGACCTGAAGGTCAGGCTATTATAAAATCTGATAAGGTAGTACCAACTGGTAAGCAGGTGAACAGCACCTCTTAAAAAAGCCAGTATTTGGGAGGCCATGGTGGTTCTATAACCACCAAAACCTCCATTTTTTAACAAAAATCAATTTATTGACACTTTACATCAGCATTATCCTCAATAATTGACTTAAATCAAGTAAACTTCCAATCACTCTATAATTATAAATACTGTTAGTTAGAATTAATCTTCTAATGGTAAGGAACATAGGGTGATTTAATGGACCTGAAATATGGCATAGGTTTACTGGTTATACTAATAATTATCATCGCCGTTTACACATTCGGCACTGGAAGCAATTATGAGAAGATAGAAATTGCGGGTTCAACATCGGTACAACCGGTGGCTGAAAAACTTGCAGCAAAATACATGGAAGAACATCCCAATGTACGAATTGATGTTATGGGTGGAGGATCTGGACTGGGAATAAGAAGTGTTTCTCAGGGCATAATTGACATTGGGACCAGTTCAAAACAATTAAAAACCGCTGAAAAGCAAGGTTTAAATGAATATCCAATAGGTAGCGAAGGTATTGTAATGGCAGTTAATCTTGAAAACCCGGTGGGTAATCTGACCAAAAGCCAGCTTAAAGATATCTTTTCAGGTAACATTACCAACTGGAAGGAAGTTGGAGGCCCTGATGCTAAAATTGATCTGGTGGTCCGAGAAGAAGGCTCCGGTACTCGTAGTGCATTTGAAGATCTGGTGATGAACAAAACCAAAGTAAAAGCTGATGCCATTGTTCAGACATCCACAGAATCCATAAAGGTTGCTGTAAAACAGGACCCCAATGCTATTGGATACATATCCCTGGCACACATGACTTCTGATGTTAAAGCAGTTACAATTGATGGAGTAGCTCCATCTATTGAAACAGTTAAAGATGGTTCTTATAAGTTACAAAGACCGTTCCTTTTCCTTACAAATGGGGAACCGGAAGGACAGGTTAAAGAATTCATTGACTGGTGTTTAGGTCCTGAAGGACAGGAAATTGTAAAAGATGAGAAAATTGTTCCTGTAAACTGAGTAATCACTCATAAATTGAAAGGATTGATAACTAAGAATATTCATTTAAAAATTTAAAATCAAGAGTATCCCTTTAAAATCGAGAATATTCATTTAAATCATTTAAAAATCAAGAATATCATTAAAAAAATCATCCAATCATTCTAGGGATTTGGAAGAAGGAGAAAAACCATGTCTAAGTGGAATGAAGAGTTTTTCATAGAAAAAGGGCTTTTGTTAACAGCAATATCATCCGTTATTATCATTGCCCTAATAATAATATTCATATTTAAGGAAGGACTCCCTGCATTGCAGAGTGTGGGATTCTTCAGTTTCTTATTCGGGATGGAATGGGCACCTTCAAATGGTCAGTATGGTATATTTCCCATGATCATAGGTTCCCTTGGAATAACCGCTCTTTCACTTCTAATGGCAGTGCCCTTAGGAGTATTCTGCGCTATATTTCTGGCAGAAATAGCACCAGGCACCATGCGTAAAATCCTTAACCCCACTATACAGACCCTGGCCGGTATTCCCTCTGTGGTCTACGGGTTCTTTGGGCTGGTGTTACTGGTGCCATTCATGAGGGTGCATTTTGGAGGGACTGGTTTCAGTATGTTCACCGCATCTGTCATTCTAACCGTTATGATCTTACCCATAATTGTCAGCGTTTCGGAAGATGCCCTGAGATCAATTCCACTGGAATACAAGGAGGCGTCTCTGGCTCTGGGAGCCACCCACTGGCAGACCATAAAAAATGTCATTTTCCCGGCAGCCATTCCCGGTATCATTACATCAGTTATTCTGGGAATGGGTCGAGCAGTTGGGGAAACCCTGGCCATAATCATGGTGGCGGGGAATGTGGTACAGATACCAGGTTCAATATTTGACCCGGTGCGTGCATTAACCTCCAACATAGCCATTGAGATGGGTTATGCCACTGGAGTTCACTACAATGCCCTGTTTGCAACTGGAATTGTCCTGGTATTCATGATCATTGTTCTCCTGATAATAGCTAACTACTTCCATTACAAGAAAAAAGTAACAATTGGAGGCGGTTACCTATGAAATCCAAAATATTCCGGGAATTTAATGTAGGAGAAGGAGGGATCATCTTTGCATAGATTCATACCCCCTAAGATAGCCCAGAAAATAATGACAGGAGTGTTTTGGGCTTCGGGAATTCTCACCCTACTCATTTTACTGGTGATTATTGGATACGTGCTTTTAAAGGGTTTGCCTGTGGTAAATCTAGAATTTATATTTGGTAATCCCATAAATTCCGGTAAATCTGGAGGAATATTCCCCTTTATCATGTCCAGTATTTACGTAACCCTAATTGCGGTACTGGTTGCTACTCCACTGGGAGTGGGGGCGGCAGTATACCTTTCAGAATATGCTGGAGAAAACCGCCTGGTAAAACTGATCCGTTTTGGAGCAGAAACCTTATCCTCAATCCCTTCCATTGTATTTGGATTGTTTGGATTGGCCTTCTTCGTGATCTATCTGGGATTGGGATGGAGTGTGCTATCAGGGGGACTGACACTGGCTTTAATGGCATTGCCCACAATATTAGCCGCTTCAGAAGTCTCCATAGAATCAATTAACAAGTCCTATGCTGAGGGAAGCCTGGCACTAGGAGCCACAAAATGGCAAACAATATACAAGGTTGTTATACCCGCTGCACTCCCCGGAATAACCACAGGGGTAATTTTAGGGATGGGAAGAGCTATTGCAGAGGCAGCAGCAGTATTATACACGGTTGGGGCTGCATTAATGATACCGACATCTATTATGGATGCAGCAAGACCTTTACCTCTCCACCTTTACATTTTAGCCACCGAAGGTATATCCATGGATAATGCCTGGGGAACTGCAGCAGTCCTGGTGCTTATGATTCTAATAATCACCGTGGTTACCAACACCTTAGTTGATCGTTATCGCAAAAAAATGATGGGGCGATAAAAAATGGAATACAGAATAGAAGTAGAAAATTTAAACGTTTACTTTGACGAATTACACATCCTTAAAGATGTAAGTCTAAAAATTCCCAAAAACACAGTAACTTCACTTATAGGACCTTCAGGTTGTGGTAAATCAACATTCATCCGTACTCTAAACCGGATGAACGACATGATAAGCACCTTCAAAATGGATGGAACAGTCCTGCTTGATGGGAAGGACATCTACGATCCTAAAATAGATGTGGTGGAACTGCGGAAAAAAGTGGGCATGGTATTTCAAAAGCCCAACCCTTTCCCTAAATCCATATTTGACAATGTGGCCTATGGTTTAAGGGTGCATGGGATAAATGATAAAGATATCCTGGAACAGAAGGTCGAAGAAAGCCTTAGATCCGCAGCACTGTGGGATGAGGTGAAAAATATACTGGATAAATCTGCCATGGGACTTTCCGGCGGTCAGCAGCAGCGTCTTTGCATTGCCCGTACCATGGCAGTGGAACCTGAGGTTATACTGATGGATGAGCCCTGTTCAGCTTTGGACCCTATATCCACCACTAAAATTGAGGATTTGATACACAAACTCAAGAATGATTTCACCATCATCATTGTAACTCACAACATGCAACAGGCTACCCGTGTATCCAAACACACTGCTTTCTTCCTACACGGAGAGATTGTGGAAAGCGGCTTTACTGAGAAGATATTCATTGAACCAGAAGATAAGCGAACTGAAGATTACATCACTGGCCGGTTTGGATAATAGAAAATGGCATAATGTTAATGAGTACCATGCATATGGAACTAGAATGGGTGGTTTAAAATGCTTACAGTGGTCTTGGAAAAACGTTTGAAGTCCCTGGAAGATGATGTCCTGGGATTCAGTTGGGAGACCATAGGAAGAGTGGATAATTCAGTCAGGAGCTTCCTGGATGAAGACACATATCTGGCCAGAGAAATAATTGAAAAAACCGATGAAATAAATAAAGAAAGTTATAAAATTGAACATGGATGTCTCAAGGTTTTGGGATTGCACCAACCACTGGCCAAGGATTTACGTTTAGGAGCAGCACTTCTGCGAACCTCAATAGAACTAGAACGTATAAACAACCTTTCAGCTTACATAGCTCGTTATGCCATAGATGCAGCAGAAAGCGACCGTACCTGTTATAAACCTCCACACATTGAGTTCATGTCCCAAACAGTCCAAGATATGCTGAAGGATGCTGTAGGCGCCCTTTTAAACGAGGATATACAGTTACTCAAACGTTCCACCAGAAGCTACGTGAACCTGCAGGATTTTTACAACCAGATGTTTTCAGAATACGAGGAAATCACACATGGAGGTTCCCAAACTTCACTGATACTGGTTGGGAGGAACTTACTGAGCATGGGACACCATATAATGGGGATGGCAGATCGTGTTGCCTATTCCATAGTGGGTAAGCAGGTTGTGCACCACAAACTGTTCCATAACATGCTGATGAGGTAAAAAATGTGGCTTCCTTCAGAAGATCCGGAGCACACAATCAGGGGCAATTTGAAAAGGTCCCATATACCTGAACTGGGTTATGTTAAGATTTTAGAAGGGGGTAATGAGTCTTTGCTCCTGGTAAAAGATGAAAAAATAATAGCGGCCTGGAATTTGAATGCAGAATCCTTGGAAGAAACCCATGAAAATAAAGCAATGAACATGATAAATATTAGTCCAGAATCAAGGATAGAAGTGTACCAACTTGATGATAACATGTTTTCAACCATTGTAGATTTGAATGAGGAATGTAAATTACCATTACCTGCAGGAATAGATTTTTTAATTGAAAAAAATGCTAAAGAGGTAAATCGGAAGGATGTTTTGTCAAAGTACAAAATAAGAGATCCATCTGAAAATGATATTGATAATTTATTAGAGGATTATAAATCCAAAATAGGTGGAAGATAGTATGGAGAGACGATACCCCAGGATACGGTTCCAGAAAAAACTGGATGGATTAAAGGAAGAAGTGGATAAAATGGGCCAAGCCACTCTAAAGGCTTACAGGGAATCTTTTAGTACATTTATTGATTATGATGCAGAACTGGTAAACAGTGTAATGGAAACCAACAGAAAGGTCCATGACATGGGTTACCAAATCGAACATGATGCAATGAGTATTATAGCAGCAGAACAACCTGTTGCAGGAGATTTAAGATTCATTGAAACCAGTATTAAGGTTTCCAGTCACTTGAAAAGGATTGCAGGTTTGGCTTCCAATATTGCAGATATTGCCCGCCATATAAAGGATGAAGAGATCCCTGAAAAACCCATGTTTGACTTACAGCGCATGGCTGACATTGTAGATGGAATGGTCAGCAAAAGTCTGGCTGCCTTTTTAGCCAAAAACATGAATGTGGCCAGGGAACTTCACCGGGACGATGATAAGGTGGATGATCTTTTTGATCACGCCCTTAAAGATATTACCAAGAGCATGTTCCAGGACAAGGAGTCAATATCATACCTAATTTACCTCCTTTTCCTGGCTCGTTTCCTGGAAAGAATTGCAGATCGTGCTGAAAACATTGGGGACAGAACCATCTTCATGATCACCTGTGAAAAGCAGCAATTCACCCTTGAAAAGAAACCCCCAGAACCAGAATAAGTTTTCTTGGGTGATTGGATCGATGGATTGATAGATTAGATACATTGAATTTTTATAATTCAATACTGGGTCATTTGCAAAAAAATGATCCTTTTTTATTTTTATAGACTTAATTTTATAATTGCCATTAAAATGAATTAAATCACAGGTCAAGCTTTGCATTTAAATTTAAGACTTGAACCGGTTTACGTGAATTACTCTATTTTTCTCAGTCAGCAACATTTTTCAGTGGGTTTTAGCTTGCATATCTGGAAAATTTGGTTTAAAAAAATGTGATATATGTGGCATTGAATATCATGAGTTTTTATTATAAGTGCAATTGTGGATTATTGTAATTGCGATTATGGATTATTGTAAGCGCAACATGGAATTTAAGGATTAAACACAGTTAATTTATTTATTAGTTATTTTTTTCATGTATCTACTGCTTTTTCCAATAATTAGATGCTTTTAAATCCATTTATTTAAAATTGATAGTTAACCGGGGTTTTGTTGATTTTTCCTAAATGTTTAAATATGAGATTGATTATAACATCAGATAGACATACACTTCAAGTGTAAATTATATCACAATTTGTGATATGGGTGATTCGATGGAAGCTGGACTAAAATATGTACTTGAATTAAACAATTGCATACGCACAGTACAATTGGGTTTAAAAATAGAAATTAGTCTGTATCATCCTTTATAAAACTAAAATTAACCAGGGAGGGTTTCTCATCCCCTCCCCTTATAAAAATAATCAATTACGTGAGGATTGATAGATTGAAAATTAAGTGGAGAAACGAAAATTTGAGAATTGAATTAAAGATGAACATATTAGATTATGTTAATAGCAACGAAAACATTTCCATAACCAATTTAGCAGACTATACTAACCAGGAATACCTGCTGGTAGCTGCAGTGGTTGATGAATTAATGGATGAAGGTTTAATTCCATTTAAAAGTTCTGTTAATAACACCCCCTTCCATGGTAAAAACAGATAGTATCTGTTGGGGGGACAAATGATCCTTCCGCTCAATTCCCCTCTTTTACCATGCACTTCTGTTTATGTGAGTAACTCCTTTTTTTGGATTTTATATCAAATTAATAAATTTTACCCTCTACTGAAATTGCCCTACTTAAATGTTGCCAAATAATCATTAATAATGATTTTTGCAGATAATTAGGACATAATTTAAAATTTAAATGGATTATTGTTACATTAATAGTTTATTCTTACTTTAAAATTCCAGTTGCCCTCCTGGCAGCCCAGCACTGTATACAAACACCAATGGGGAGGCCTGCAGTATGGGTGTCAGCATATTCTATTTTAACATCCAGGGCAGTGGTTTTCCCACCTAAACCCATGGGACCAATGCCGGTGGCATTAACCATCTCCAGCATTTCCCTTTCCAGATTGGCCATTCTTTCCTCAGAATGGTGTTCTCCAATTTTCCGGAGAAGGGCCTTTTTAGCCAGTTTCAGGGACATATCTGATGATCCACCAATTCCCACTCCAACCACAATTGGGGGGCATGGTTTCCCACCTGCTGAGAGTACTGTTTCCAGGACGAACTGTTTTATTCCTTCTTCACCTTCACCCGGAAGGGCCATCTTAAGTGCATTGTTGTTCTCAGAACCAAAGCCCTTGGGGAAAATAGTGATCTCCAACTGGTCAGTGTCAACCAGTTCTATGTCAATCTGTGGAATGAAACGACCGATATTATTTCCAGTGTTCTTTCGGGTAAGTGGATCTACCACATTGGGACGAAGTGGAACCTCTTCGGTGGCTTTCTTCACACCGTTGATGATTCCCTCTTTCAGGTTTTCAACCTGGACCTTTCCCATTTTTACAAAGATAATGGGCAAACCAGTATCCTGACAGAGGGGTAAATTCTTTTCTTCGGCGATTTTTATGTTTTCCAGTATGGCGTCCAGGTTTAAAAGGGCAGTTTGATCTTCTTCAAGATCATATGCATCTTGAAGAGCTTTTTTAACATCCACTGGAAGTTTAATGGCTGCTTCTTCATATAAACGGCATATAAGTTCTTCAACCTGAGATTGATAAATAAGTGACATTGCTAAATATTTGTCATATGATATAATAAACAGTTTCTAAAGTTTTTTGATTTTCTAAAGTCATAAAAAAAATAGTTGTGTGGAAGATGTAGTTGTCTTGTACTGAAAACAAAAATAAGAAAATGGTTTAATACTCTAATTTAATGGTTTAATACATATTTCGTGGTTTAATACTCTATTTTAGGGTGAAATTACTTTTTTATCATTTTTCAGCCGGTAATTCTTGTTTGGTTTTTTGTTTTCACTGGAATTTTTAAGGGGAATGTACGATTGGGGTATACGTTCTTTGATGTAAGTCAATGGGTGGCGGTTTTTGATGGCGTAAACATTTTGCAGTATCTGTTTTGCTTCTTCCAGTTTATTTTTAAGCTGTTCATCTAGGTTGAAGTTCCGGGTCATTAACTCATCGTATTTCCCATTCAAACTATCAAATAATCCATACATTTCCTCTAATCTTCCCTGAGTATCTGATAATTCATTCATGAATCTGGAACATTCGTTATTCAACTCCATTATGATCTCCTTCTGATGGCCAATTTTGACCTTCTCGTCATCCTTCATCTCTTCAAGCATGACTTCAAAGCTGGATATCATTTTACGTTGATGTTCCATCATTTTTTGCATTTGGCCGAAGTCCTTCTCCGCCATGATAATAACGGTTTCATCCTCTCCAAAATCATGCTCCCCCTCCAACGTCAACAGTTTACTATTTTTAACAGGGTTTTTCTGGACAGTTGCAGTGTAAATCCTTTTTGGCAAGTTTTTATTCATTATTATCACCTCTAATTCTTATTTAATTCAATGAGATATTTGCAATATTTTTAAGGAATGAGAAATATCTATTATGTAGTTATTAATATTTGAATGTTCTGTCTGATTTGCAGATCATTCTATTTTTCTAAGAAATCATTCTATTTTTTTAAGAATAATATTTTTTTAATATTTTATTTGCCTGACTTTTGGTGATAGTGCCATTGTTCAGTGTTAATTGTTGTGTTTCTTCTAAATCAATTTTTTCAACCACTAAAAATAAATCGGATGCCAGGAGTATGAAAATAAATAGATGCCCAACTAAATAGATGTCCTGGTAACTCATCTGGAAGCGAAAATAGAATTCAATAACCCTCGCCTAGGGGCATGTTTTTAAATTTAATTTAAGAGATTATTATTCTAATGAATTTAATTGAATATAATAAACAGAGAATCTATTGATAACAAATTGAGAGTCTGGTTAAAAATTTAGAAAGCATTAAAAAAGAAGATTAAAAAGAGAAATATTGGAAAAGGAATAGTCTAATCAGTATTTCATGATCATCTTAACTCTTTCCAACTCTTTGGCAATACGATCCCGTTTATCAGCTAGCATATCCTCAGAACTCATTTTAAGAGCGTTTTTAGGACACACAGAAACACAGAGTGGTTCATCTCGTTCAATGCACAGGTTGCACTTGGTGGCAATTCCATATTCATCCAGATTGATGGCCCCCACTGGACAGGCATCCCTGCACAGTCCGCAGCCAATACAATCTTCTTCATGAATGATCACCGCGCCATCGATTTTTTCAATTGCGTCTTCTGGACAAACTGTCATACAGGGGGCCCGGTCTTCAGCACAGTGTAAACAGAAAACTGGCACTCCACTGATGACTCTGATGGCATTTTTCGGGCATATGCGTTCACATTTCCCGCACTCATCACAGAGTTCCGGCCTTGAAACAAGTTCTTTCATTTTTTCAGGCCTCCTTTTCTGCGGCTTTCTGGGCCCTGGTGCGGGCAGTCATCACATTAATGAGATCCAAATTTTTCCGATTCTTTTTACCGAGACCGGTGATTTTCTCAATGTGTTTGCGTTGCCTTTCTGCTTGCAGCTTAACTGTATCCACTTTGGCTATTGCCCTTTTTGAACAGGCTTTTATGCATGCAGGTGTGCTGAGATCAGGGCACTGGTTGCATTTGTGAGCTTTTCGTTCGTGTATTTCCACTGCACCAAAGGGACAAACCATCATGCACAAACCGCAGCCAATACATTTTGCTTCTTCAATTCCCTCTTTAGTCATGGCTTCAGTGGGGCATATCAACTGACAGGGTGCGTCTTCGCACTGTTGGCAGATGATGGGATAGAAGGATCCCTCCACTTCCCTTACCAGAATCCCTGAAGCTCCATGGAGTCTGCTGCATGCCTCCTGGCAATCGTGACATCCATCACAGAGATCCGGTTGGATAATTATCTTTTCCAAGGCTAAGCCTCCTATATTTTGAGTTCAGCGCAGATGGCATCCACGTTTTTCTGAATATACTCTCTTTCTACTTCGGTAAGATGTTTGAAACGTTTTTGAGCTGTTAAGTATTCATCAACCATCTTACGTTGCATAGGACGGTAGGTAACACGGAATTCTCCATCTTCGATTTCATAGAGTATCCATGAACCGGTTTCAACAGCCAGACGTCCCAGGTCAATGGTTTTGGATGGATTGAAACCCCAGCCAGTGGTACATGGCTGGTGAAGGTGAATGTAAGCAGGGCCCTCTATTTCACGGGCCTTCTGAACCTTCTTCATAAAGTCCTCGGGGTATGATATGCTGGCAGTGGCCACGTAGGGCACCCCGTGGGCAGCCATGATCATGGGTATGTTCTTTTTGGGTTTATCCTCCCCAAAACTTTCTTTACCATGGGGGCTAGTGGTGGTGGATGCTCCGTATGGTGTGGCTCCACTTCTTTGAACCCCGGTGTTCATGTATGCTTCGTTATCGTAACAGATGTAAATTAGGTTGTGGCCTCTTTCCATAGCTCCTGATAGGGCTTGCAGGCCAATATCTGCGGTTCCACCGTCACCACCAAATACAACCACTTGGGTATCTTTTCCCTGGGATTTCAGTGCCCTTTCAACTCCGGATGCCACTGCAGCCGCGTTTTCAAAGGCTACATGTATCCATGGGATCTCCCATGAAGTTTCAGGGTAGGGGGTGGTGATAACTTCCAGACATCCTGTGGCGGAAACAGCTACCGTGTTTTTGCCAAGTGCTTTCAGGGCTAATCTAACCCCCACTGTGGCTCCACAGCCTGCACATCCTCGGTGTCCGGGGGCCAGGAATTCTTTTTCACTGATTTCCATTTAGAGTTCCTCCTTTTTGAGTCCAATCCACTCCACCTCACCGGTGGGGTTTTTAGTTTTTTCAAGGATTTCTTTAACGTAATGGGGGGTTATGTCCCTTCCTCCCAGTCCAGCTATAAATCCATAAGCATTGGCATTGGTTGTGGCTCTAATATTGTTGTAAAGCACTCCTCCCATTCCAAATGAGATGTTCTTATCCAGGACTGCCACTTTAGATGCCTTTTCCAGGACTTCTTTAATCTCCTCTTTGGGGAAAGGACGGAAGACCCTGATTTTCAGGAGTCCAACTTTTTCTCCTTTTGACCGGAGATCGTCGATAACATCTTTTATAGTACCACAAACAGAACCCATGGCTACTATGATGATTTCAGCATCATCGCACTGGTATGTTTCAACCAGATCATATTTTCTACCGAATACCTCTTCAAATTCCTGGTAGGCCTTGGCTATGACCTTTTTAGATCCTTCCATTGAAGCTTCTATTGCGTAACGGGCTTCCATGTAGTATTCGGGGTCAGTGAATGTACCAATGGACATTGGATCTTCTGGGTCCAGGAAGGCGTATGGTTTGTAGGGTGGTAAGAACTGGTCCACTTCTTCCTGACTGGGCACTTCCAATGGTTCCACAGTGTGGGTTAGGAAATATCCATCAATACAGACCATGCAGGGCAGTAAAACGTCTCGATCTTCAGCAACTCTGTAAGCTATTAAAACAGCGTCCAGAGCTTCTTGAGCGTTTTCTGCATATATTTGAAGCCATCCTGAGTCACGTTCGGATATGGAATCCTGTTGATCATTCCATATGCTGAGTGGTGCGGATAAGGCTCGGTTTGCGTTAACTAATACTATTGGGCTTCGCATACCTGCTGCAGCAAACAGTATTTCGTGCATCAGGGCCAGTCCCTGGGATGATGTGGCAGTGAAAACCCGAACACCTGCTCCAGATGCACCTAATGCGGCACTGATTGCACTGTGTTCTGATTCTACTCGAATATATTCTGCTTTTAAATCCCCGTCAGCCACAAACTGGGCTAAATATTCAGAAATTGTTGTTTGAGGAGTAATGGGATAAACAGGAACTACTGCTGGGTTGGCCAGTTTTACCGCTTCTGCAACGGCTCGGTTGGATGTAAAAACTTTTTGAACCATTTTATCCTCTCTCCATTTTTATTGCTTCAACTGGGCATTCCTCTGCACAGATACCACAGCCTTTGCAGTAATCATAATCTATATCATAATCCTGGTTTATGCATCCTTCCGGACAGAAAAGAACACAGTTGCCACAATCAATACATTTTTCTTTATCCAGAATGGGCTTGAAGGTTCTCCAGCTTCCGGTTTTGTTGTTTCGGGTGCTTCCAGGTTCTTTAACACATGCTCCAATAGATACCATTAGATCACCTTTATTTTGCCTGTTCAAAGGCAATTTTCGCTGCTTTAGCGTTCTTTTCCCCAATTTTACCCGGGAAAGTTTCTTTGGTTATTTTAATAATTGAATCCAGTGATACTCCACCAATTACCTTGGCAAATGCTCCCAACATCACCGTGTTCACAATGGGAACACCCAGGATGTCCAGGGCAATTCCAGTGGCATCGATGGTGTGCACGTCTGCATCACCTAATTTCAGATCTTCTTTAGTATTTATAATCACTTTACCTCCATCTTTAAGGCCTGATAACACATCTACGGCCTCTATGAGGGTTTCATCTAATACTAGTACATGATCTGGATTATAAACTTGATATCTTCTTCTAATTGGCTTGTCATTTATTCTTGAAAAAGCCATAACTGGTGCGCCTTTTCGCTCAGCACCGAAAAATGGGAATGCTTGACAGTATTTTCCGTCTTCAAATGCTGCTTTTGCCAGTATCTCTGCGGCAGTGACTGCTCCTTGACCACCGCGTCCGTGAAAGCGAATTTCGATCATCTATTTACCTCCATTCCTCATAGTTAATCATTATAAATTTACATATATATACGTGTTGGCTGCATATATTAGCGAAAGTTATACTGGGATATAATCAGGTTTAATAAAAATATAATTAAATTTAAAGGGTTTTTACTGATCATATCCAAAAATCACTCTCTATTTTACAAATACAATCCACAAAGAACGTTAATTAATAGAGCTTCACCATGAATTTTTGATGAAAATCTAAATTAAATTAACTTTTTATCTTTATATATTTTTAAGTCCTATGACACTATAGAAATTACTTACAAGTAGATTAATTTCCTGAAATTTTATGATAACAGTTATCTTTAAAAAATTAGACTGATTATTTTAAAAAAATGGTGGGTAACATTCAATGAACATACTGATAATCACCGGTGAACTTGCCAGTAACCTGGTAAAAGATGCATCTTTAAAATCAGATCATAATGTTCAGGTGCATGTGGTTAAAACACCCATAGCTGCCTTCTTAACTCCTAAAAGAATCATAGCAGAACTTAAAACTTTACCTGAGAGTGAATTAAAATCACAGGACATGATCCTTACTCCTGGACTTATACGCAAGGACGTAAGTCCAATCACTGAAAAAATGGGAATACCTGCCTACAAAGGATCCACAGATGCTGCCGACCTGGATATTGTTCTGGAAATGGTGGATAAACTGGATCTATCCACTGAAAAATCTGCAGATAAACTCATTGAAGAAGAACAAAGGAAAAGAGCCCTGAAATATATTGCTGATTTTGAAAACGACCAGGAAAACATTAAAAAACTCCTCAAAAAACCCGAAAACATTCTGGTGGGAGATCTCCCGGTGGGTGAAGACTTCCCCATGAGGGTGCTGGCTGAAATTGCCAATGCACCCATCTTAAGTCCGGAGGAACTTTTAAAACGTGCTGAGTATTTCGTTAAATCAGGGGCAAACATGGTGGATATTGGAATGGTTGCCGGGGAGAACATGGCATCAAAAATACCAGCCATGGTCAACCTTCTACAGGAGAACCTGGATGTACCGGTTAGCATAGACACCCTGCAGACTGAAGAACTTCTGGTGGCAATAGATTCAGGGGTGGACATGGTTTTAAGCCTGGATCATGGTAATTACCATGAAGTTTTACCGGAGTTGAAGAAGAAAGACATTCCAGCAGTGATCCTGCCCACAGATTACAAGCGGGGATGGGTCCCGGAAACCATCCAAGAACGGGTAAATTCATTGATGGATTTAAAGGAGAAATGCAAGGGAATAAATGTCATCGCGGACCCTATACTGGATCCACTTAACAGTAAAAGCATGGTTGATTCGGTTATTGCCTGCCGTAAGTTCAGGGATGATGTTGATGAGAAATGTCCTATTTTCTTTGGCGTAGGAAATGTCACTGAACTTTTGGATGTTGATTCAGTTGGTGTTAATGCCCTGCTTGCCGGAATTTCCATGGAACTGGGAGCCAGTATTCTTTTCACACCAGAAGAAAGTGGTAAAACCAGGGGAAGTGTGAAGGAACTGGCAGTTTCATCAAAAATGATGTTCCTATCCCTGATGAGGGGATCAATTCCCAAGGATCTGGGGATAAATCTACTGGTCTTTAAGGATAAACGCAAAGGAGAACCAATACTGGAACTGGTTGATGTACCGGAAATAGAAGCAGGTTATGAGTACAAGTTCCGGCAGGATCCAGAGGGTAGCTTTAAAATCAGTGTAGAAGAAGGGAAGATAAGGGTGGTTCATTACCAGAAAATGCAACCCACAGTTGCCATATACGGGCAGACTGCCTGGGAACTTTACCATGAAATCATAAACCGGAAACTGGTTTCACGGATTGAACACGCAGCCTACCTTGGCCAGGAACTTCAAAAGGCAGAAGATGCCCTTAAACTTGGGAAAAACTATGTGCAGGACTTTCCACTCTTTGAGAAGTTCATGGAGTACTAAAAGCTTCAATGATTTTTTCCCAGCTCATTTTAGTGCCCCGTTTCATTTAGTGGATTTTTAAAACCCGGAAATATTTTCAAAAAAACTTAAAACAATATTTCTTTAAAAAAAATAAAAAATATTTTCAGAAACTGGAAATATTCAAACATTCACAACTGAAATATTCAAAAGTTCAGAACTAAAAATATCCAAAAAAATAACTTATCATAAAATTAACAGAATGATTAATTAAATTTCAAGTTCACACGATTACAGGAGCAAATAACAATGGATGTATGTCATAAATGTGGCAACCCCCAGATCATTATCAAGAGGAAGCAATCGGGACAGATGCTCTGCCAGGAATGTTTCATTAAATTCATTCAGGAAAAAGTCTTAAGAGATATCCGCAAACAAAAACTGGTTGAAAAAGGGGACAAAGTATTAGTTGCATTATCCGGTGGTAAGGACAGTGTAATGCTCTTAGACATACTCAACAATCTCCGAAAAAGAAGAATCATCGATCTGGTGGCAGTAACCATAGATGAGGGTATCTGCGGCTACCGTGAAGAGGGGGTGGAGATAGCAGCTCAAAATGCAGAATTAATCGGTGTTAAACACAGAATAGTTTCCTTTAAAGACTACATTGGCCACACACTTGATGAAATAATGGCAGATACCGGTGATAGGATAGCCTGCACCTACTGTGGTGTGTTCCGGCGCTGGATCTTTAACCAGGTGGCTAGGGAAGAGGGAGCCACCAGGATTGCCACTGGACACAACCTGGATGATGAAGCCCAGTCCATAATCATGAACTACATGGAAGGGAACATCCAGAACCTCACCCGTATCGGTGTCAAGTCAGAATCCAGTTATGAAGGATTCACTGTCAAAATCAAACCTCTAAGGGAGATCCCTGAAAGGGAAACTGCCCTGTATGTCATGGCCCGTGATTTACCAGTGCATCTGGCCGGGTGCCCCTATGCCGGGGATTCCTTCCGGGCAAAGATTAGGGATTTCCTTAAAGAAATCAGCCAGGATCACCCCACCATAATGTACTCCACACTCAGGGGTTTTGATAAGATTAAACCGGTCTTAAAGGAAGAATTTTCCAGAAAATCCAGTACTGGTGTATGTGCTGAATGCGGGGAACCAGCAGCTGACAAACTTTGCAAAGCATGCAGTTTTCGTAACCAATGGAAAAGAAAATAAAGTAACTGATTTAAATAGTGTCCAATAAAATTAATAGGAATATCACTTAGTATAGAAATATCACTTAGTATTCTTTTTAGAAATTATAAATTAGATTTAAAAAAATAATTAATGTTGGAGATCTAAAATCATGGAAGTAACGGTTATTGTTGGAGAAGATAAGAATATAATGAAGGTTGATGAAGGTAAAACAGTAAAAGACCTTCTCCAAATAATGGAAATACCCCTAGAAACTGTTGTAGTTAAGAAAAATCATTCCATAATAATTGAAGAAGAGTCTGTGGAAGATGGAGATATTATTGAAGTGATAAAGGTAATTTACGGCGGATAAATATTTAATCCAGGATGTGTATCTGTGGATGATTTCACTCTAATTGAACAATCGATTTCCAATTATTTTCCCATAATAGGATTCTTTAATGGTGAGGGTAGTAAAGAAGGATCCTACTTCATAGTTGGGGATTACAATTCCCACAGTTTCCATGAATTAGTGCGTGAACTGGATGAACAGGGATTTGTTCCTTTTATAAATCCTGATGGCATTCATTACAGGATTAATATTGCTAAAAAACCTGAAAAAGGTAAATCAAGGATACACATCAATGTGATTCTTCTTCTAGCCACAATAGGTTCCACCCTATTTGCAGGATACTTCCTGGGAGAAGGGGATATCTGGAAAGCAGTGGCATTTGCAATAGCCCTTCTGACCATAATCGGGACCCATGAACTTGCCCACTTTTTTGCAGCCCGAAAACACGGTGTGGATGCAACATTACCCTACTTCATACCAGCACCAACCCTTATCGGCACTTTTGGCGCGGTGATCAATATAAAATCAGCCATACCCACCAGGAAAGCCTTATTTGACCTGGGATATAGTGGGCCTCTGGCTGGATTTATCGTGGCTATTCCTGTGCTTTTGATTGGATTAAAATTTTCCACGGTGGCTGCCAGCCCGGATGTGTCCATGGCATTCATCCCACCACTTATCATGCAATTTTTCGCCTACCTGGTGGCTCCCGCCGCAAGCAATGGTCAGGTCATCCTGATGCACCCGGTGGCATTTGCTGGATGGGTGGGAATACTGGTTACCATGCTCAACCTGATGCCAGTGGCCTTCTTAGACGGTGGCCACATATCCCGCTCTCTCTTCGGTGGGAGTGTCCATAAATTCGTATCCATTATTGGAATAATGGTCACCATCATACTGGGATGGTACCTGATGGCAGCATTAATGGTTTTCATCTTCCTGATGGGTAAAGGTCATCCCGGTGCGCTGGATAACGTTGCCCCTATGGACCGTAACCGAAATATAATCGCAGTGGTTATATTGATCATTTTCATTCTGTGTCTATCTCCGGCTCCCAACAGTTTCCTGTGATGCTCCCAACAGTTTCCTGTTGATAACCACTGGATAATCACTGATCAAGGGGGAGATATTCTACATTAGAATAATATTCTACATTAGAACTTATCTATTAATCCTATTCCTCAATAACCATTGTTTCGTTAACTATGGTTTTCAATAGTCATGATTCCATTCACTGTAGTTTTTAACCTTAATTCCCTTATTAACCATAGTACTAAAACTGATGAAATCGTAAGTAAAAAAAGTGATGCTATGAAAGTCCATTATGAATGTGCCTCCTGTTTTCTTCGTCAGGCCAGGGAAGCCCTGGATCTGGCAACAGATGATGAGGATCTTAAAATGCAGGTCACAGAAAAGACCAATCAAATACTTTGTCGGGAATTTAAGAAAGGAGCAGTTGCTAACCAGATCGGTACCGGGATACACCGCACCATCAAAAGGGAAACTGCAAACCCAGACCCCTACTATGATCTGCGTGAAAAATCAGATGAGATAGCCATGCAATTCCTACCCCAAGTGGAAAAGATACTGGAGAATGATAAATCACTTAAAAACTATCTTAAAGCAGCTATAGCTGGAAATGTCCTTGATTTCGGAGCTTTGGGTTTGAAATCGGACATTGAAGGAATGGTGATGTCTACCGTAGAAAAGGATCTGGCCATTGATCACTCCTCTCAACTGGAAATAGAACTAAAAAAAGCCAAAAACGTACTCTATCTGGCAGACAATGTTGGTGAAATAGTATTTGACAAGTTACTAATTAAAAAACTCCATGAATATGGTGTTGAAGTCACAGTAGCCCTGAAAGAGGATCCAATTCTTAATGATGCCTGCATGAAAGAAGCACTGGACGTGGGTCTTGATGAAGTAGCACGATTAATAACCACTGGTACGGACTCTATAGGGGTTATCTACCAGGATATCTCGGATGATTTCAAACAGGAATTTAAGGAGGCTGATCTGATTATAGCCAAGGGATTGGGAAATTATGAAGGTCTTACTGAGATGGATCTTGATGATAAACCTGTTTTCTGCCTGTTAAACGCTAAATGTCAACCTATAGCCAGGGATATTGGAGTTAATTTAGGAGATAATGTGGTTTTAAAATTAAATTAAATTATAATTAATTTCTTACTTTTTTTCTAAAGTCAAAAAGGAATAGTAATTGTAGAATATAAAAAAATAGTAGGAATTAAGGAATAAAAAAAATAATAGTAATTGGGGAATATAAAAAAAATAAGTTCCCCGAGTTAAATCTTTTTTTTTAGAGATTGCCTTTTCTACCGAATACTAATCCTGATAAAACCATCAACAATGCTAGAACCAGAACTCCAAATGGAGCACCAGTTTTTTGCATACCAATGGTTTTGGCAGAAACTTCTGTAACTTCAGGAGCAGCTAACACATTAATTGCGGCTGTAGCGTTCTGATTGTCGATTATAGGGTCGTAAGTATTGGAATACACGTGTGCATGGTTTTCCAGAGGACCGTATTTTTCAACAGCAACTTTAATATCCAGCTGAGCAACTGCACCACTAGGCAGATCACCTATGGTCCAAATACCTGTATTTGGGTCATAAGAACCATAATTGGCACTGGAACTAACATACTTAACTCCTGCTGGGAGCTGGTCCACCACATAAACACCGGTAGCAGTGTCTGGCCCGTGATTCTGGACAATGAGGGTGAATGTAATCACCTCATGTATGTAGGGCTGAGGATTGCTCACAGTTTTAGTAATGGACAGATCTGCTGCTGGGGGGACGTTGATGGTCTGGTTGGCTGTTGAATTAGTCGTATCTGGATTAAACTGGTCTTGGTGAGTTATAGTGGCCAGGTTAGTAATCTGGCCGGTTTGAATAACCTTAACCAGGAATTGGATGGTTGCGTCCTGTGTGTTTCCCAGGGTGCCCACATTCCACTGTTGTGCTACGCTGTTGTAGGTTCCCTGTGAGGTTATTGGTGGGGAAAGTAACTGTAGTCCTGCAGGCAGAGGATCGTAAATGATCACTCCTGTAGCAGTGCTAGGTCCGTTGTTATGCACGGTGATTGTGTAGGTGATGTTATCCAAGTAATTCGGCGTATTGTTACTCACCTCTTTCCGGATCACTACGTTGGCAGCTGGCTGAGCATTGATACCCACACTGGATGTGTTGTCTTCGTGGTGAGGGTCGTACTGATCCCCACTTACAGTAGCAACATTGGTAAAACTACCTTCCTGAGTTACATTGGCAGTTATAGTCAGAGTTGCTGATCCATTGTGGAGTAAGTCACCAATAATCCATTCACCGCTTGTTTCATTGTAATTTCCAACTGAAGCAGATGAATGGTCATACACCAGTCCTGCAGGCAGCAGATCATTAACTACCACTCCGGTGGCATCATCTGGCCCTGCATTAGTTACTTGTATGGTGAAAATCACCTGATTGCCCACATATGGGGCGTTGTTGTTGACGGTTTTACTGATGGCAAGGTCTGCTGCAGGGTTCCCGTTAAGGGTGGCTATAGCTTGGTTGTTACTGAGGTTGGGGTCGAATTCATTTCCAGTGATGTTGGCAATGTTGGTAATGGTCTGGCTCACAATGTTCACAGTTGCGTTGATACTTAGAGTGGCTGATGATCCATTGGCTAGGCTGCCAATGTTCCAAATTCCAGTGTTTGAGTCGTAAGATCCCTGAGTAGTTGTTGGGGTGTCTACTATGGTCAGTCCGGCAGGTATGAGGTCGTTTAAAACAACACCGGTAGCGGTGTTTGGACCATCATTGCGGGCCACAATAGTGAATGTCACTTTATCACCCAGATTGGGTGTTGGATCGTTCACGATTTTGGTCACAGCCAGATCAGCGGATGCCTCTGCAGTAACAGTTGCATTGGCTTCATCTGGTATGGTAGGGTCAAATTCATTCCCAGTGACATTCACATGGTTAATCCATGTACCTACTTGAGTTACGTTGGCAACTATGGTTAAAATGGCTGATGCATCGTGTGCAAGGTTTCCAATGGTCCAGCGGTAGATGTTGGCCCCAATTAAGCTGAAATGTGTGGGGTCGCTGGTACTTAACAGGTTTAGACCAGTGGGCCAATAATCATCAACTATAACTCCAGTGGCAGCACTGGGTCCGTTGTTGGTCACTGTGATGGTGAAATTTACAATTTCACCCACATATGCATTGGGAGTATCCACTGACTTGGCAATGCTAAGCTCTGCTGTGGGTTGTCCATTTACTATAGCATCATCCTGGTTATTGGTGGGGTTGGGATCATGGGTGGTACTGGTAACATTGACCATGTTGGTTAATTGCTGTCCTGAAACAGTAACGTTCACCGTAATGTGCAGTGTAGCGCTAGTTCCATTGGCCAGAGATCCGATGGTCCATATTCCAGTTGTATGGTCATAAGCACCTCCTCCTGTGTCTGAAAGCCACTGTAATCCATTGGGCAGTAGATCATTAACCACCACGTTAGATGCATTGTCCGGACCATGGTTGGTCACAGTGATGGTGAATGTAATTTGTTGTCCTATTGGAGCCGTGGATATGCCTGGAGTTTTGGTTATGGAAAGATCAGCACTGGGTAGAACATTTACAATCACACTGTCAGTGTTATCCCCTGGATGAGGGTCAAACTGATTGGCAGTGGCAGTTGCGGTGTTGTTAATGATACCAGTTTTGTTAACAGTGGCGTTAATGGTTAAAGTAGCACCAGTTCCATTGACAAGGGTACCAATGTTCCATATTCCTGTAATAGGGTCGTAAGTTCCTTGACTGGCCAGAGCGTTAACGAAAACCATACCTTCAGGTAACAAGTCGTCTACAATCACGTTGGTTGCAGTATCAGGACCGGCATTGGTCACACTGATGGTGTAGGTAACCTGATCTCCATTGTACGGAGTGGGATTGTTCACTGTTTTGGATACACCGAGATCAGCTGCCAGGTTAGAGTTTAAAATAACAATATCCTGGTTGTTGGTGAGGTCTGGATCGAACTGGTTTCCAGTGATGGTGGCCACGTTGGTGAAGGTGGTGTTGGTGCGGTTTACCTGGACATTTATGGTAAGGGTGACAGGAAGTGCTCCTGCTGACAGGTTACCAATATTCCATACTCCACTTCCAGGGTCATAGCTGCCGGTTGCTGTGGTAGCTGAGAGGAAGACCAGGCCGTTTGGCAGTAAGTCTCCCACCATAACTCCGGTGGCGTTTTGTGGTCCGTTGTTGGTGGCAGTGATGGTGAAGACAATTGTGTCACCAAAGTTGGGATTGGTATTGTCCACAGTCTTAATAACAGCCAGATCAGCTGATGGGTTTGCAGTTATAGTCACACTGGCGTTATTATCTCCAGGATGCGGGTCAAAAACGCTGCTGCTGGCATTTGCAAAGTTGGTTATTAGGCCGGGTTGGATTACATTGGCCACTAAGATTAGGGTGGCAGAACTTTCGTGTAACAAAGTCCCAATGGCCCATAAACCAGTTCCAGCGGTGTAAGTTCCCACAGATGGTGTGGCTGAAACAAATGATAGTCCTGCAGGCAACAGATCAGTGAGGTTGGTGTTGGTGGCATCATTAGGACCTGCATTAAAGACAGTAACTGTGAAGCTTATCTGCTCCCCTACATGAGGGTTGCTGTTACTTACAGTTTTCAGTACTTGCAGGTCTGCTGAGGGCTGGCCATTCAAGATAACCAGGTCCTGGTTGTTACTGAGGTTAGGATCGTGCTGGCTGCCGGTGACTGTAACACTATTGTTCAGTGTTCCAGTTTGAGTTACATTGGCCACTAGGGTTAGAGTAACGCTTGAACCGTTGTTTAGATTTCCTATGTTCCAAACGCCTCCTATGAAAGTTCCCTGGCTTGGTATTGCAGATAAGATGCTAAAACCAGCAGACAGGTCATCATTCATGATCACTCCAGTGGCGTTGTTGGGACCATTGTTGGTTACTACCATGGTGAAGGTCACTGTTTGTCCTACATTGGGTGTGGTGTTAGTCACAGTTTTAATAACAGCCAGATCAGCGGTGGGCTGGGCATTAACTGTCACCGCAGCAGTGTTATCCTCAGGATGAGGATCGAACTGGTTGGCAGTGACATTGACGATGTTGGTTAAGAAACCGGTTTGGTTAACCTGGGCCACCAGGGTCATAACAGCGGAAGTACCATGTAATAGGCTTCCAATAGTCCATAAACCTGTTCCAGGGTCATAAGTTCCCACGGAAGGGTTTGAAGACATGTAGAGTAGTCCGGTTGGTAGCAAATCATGGCTGACCACTCCAGTTGCATCGTTGGGTCCGGCGTTGAAGACAGTTATGGTGAAGGTAACCAGATCGCCCACATTGGGTGTGGGGTTGTCCACGGTCTTGGTTACAGCCATATCAGCTGAAGGCTGGCCATTTATAACCACATCATCCTGATTGTTGAGAGGATTAGGGTCATGTTCGGTACCATTCACAGTGACTATGTTGTTGATACGTCCATCAGCAACCACAGTTGCGGTAATGTTGATTGAAACACTACTTCCACTGTTCAAGTTTCCTATGGTCCAGATTCCAGTGTTATGGTCGTAAGCCCCTCCACTGGTATCAGAAACCCAGTTTAATCCTGCGGGTAAAAGATCAGTGGCAGTAACATTGGTGGCGTTGTTGGGACCGTAGTTAGTGACAGTTATGGTAAAGGTCACGTTATCTCCCACATTGGGACTGGTATTGTCTACAGTTTTAACCACAGCTAAATCAGCTGATGGCTGAGCATTAACCGTTGCAGTGGCATTGTTGGGTGTGGTGGGGTCAAAGGTGGTGGTAGTTGCAGTGGCGTTGTTATATAATAAACCAGTCTGGTTCACAGTAGCCACTATGGTCATGGTGGCAATTCCACCATGGAACAAGGTGCCTATGGACCAAACACCAGTCACTGGGTTGAAACTACCTACTGAAGGTGTGGCTGAGACCAGGATGAGTCCAGGACTCAGGGTATCAGTTACCGTCACATTTTCAGCATCGTTGGGTCCGTTGTTGGTCAAAGTAATGGTGAATGTAACCTGATCTCCCACATATGGGGTAGGGTTGTTCACGGTCTTGGATATGACCAGATCAGCAACGGGTACACTGTTAAGAGCTACGGTGTCACGGTTGTTGTTGGGATTAGGGTCGGTTTCATTCCCGGTTATATTGACTGTATTTATGATCTGCCCTGCAGAATTTACAGTAGCAGTAATAGTCAGGGTTACAGAACTACCCACTGTTAAATTGCCAATGGTCCACACACCAGTACCGGAATTATAGGTGGTACCTGGTGAGGAAGTGTAACTGACAAAGGTCAATCCAGCAGGTAATAGGTCGTTTGCTATAACAAGGTGTGCATCGTTGGGTCCGTAATTGGTGGCAGTGATTGTGAAAGTTACTGGTTGACCAACAAGTGGTGTGGTATTGTTAACGGTTTTTGTGATAGCTAAATCTGCTTCCGGTGTTACATTCAAGTCAATGTGGGTGCTGTTGAAATCGGTGTTGTAGTGATAACTGTTACCACTCTGGTCAAGGATCAGGGCGGATAATGGTGTGGGCCCGGCTCCTATGGCCTGGAATATCCAGACTGAGACGAAACTGGTTGCACCTGGATTGAATATAAGGATGCTGTTGGTGCTACTTGCACCGTAGGTAATTGTTACACTAACTGGCTGGATCTTGGATGGGTCATAGGCAATCAGAGACAGATCCACCGGGCTAAGAGTTGCACTGGAAGTGGTACTGATTACTGTGACTGCGAAGTTACTTCCCAAAATTGGATTACTGGGAGATACTACAATGGATGTCACTGAGTTCCTGTTCTGAGATATCAATTTTTCAACAAACAGGGTACCACTTATAGTATCCACTGGACTTCCAGTATTGGTTCCTGCTACAGAGATGGTGTAGCCACGACCAGTGTTATAAGCAGCAGTAGTTCGGATCACGTTGACCAGGTAAAAAACATCAACTGTAGCTCCTGGGGCTATGTCCCCTAAGTTTTTAACTGCAGACTCATTGGGGTCCAATAGGATATTTGCGTTGGCACTGGTGAAGGCGAAGGTCGCCACCACATTCTGGGCAGTCACAGCTGCGTTGTTGGTCACATGAATCTGTACCATGAAATGATCCGGACCGGTGTTCACGTTGTTATTATCCAGTCCGATAGTATCCCAGGAACCCTTAGTGAGTGCCAGGGTTCCCATCTGGAAGTTAGCCGTACCGTAAAGGTTGGGATCAGACAGATCATTGGGCGTTACATTCACTTGCTGAGTGGAGGTAACATGTCCGGGGTAGCTTGCTGAAACATTGAATACTTTTTCAGAACTTAAAAAAGCCACAGAATAAGAACCATTCTCATTGGTCAGGGTGGATGCTATTTCTGTACCATTTAAAGAATTAACTGTAATGGTTACTCCTGCAAATGGGGTATTGTTTTGACAATCCACCACAGTACCCGATATAATTGGGTCGGAAACAGTTTGACTCTGATTTTGCGAAACATCTAAGGATGCAGTATCAGTGAGGTTGGTCTGGTTGTCTGGAGACTCAGCACCGTAGACTGCACCGCAAAGTATAAATGTGAATAGTAAGGTAAGTGCTAGTATAGTTACTTGAGTTGTTTGATTTTTAATTATTCTCACCCCCTGTTCCCGTTTTAATCAAACGTTTTCAAACTAATATTTTTGTTTTTCATATAATAACAAATTTCCTACTAGAAGTAGAATTGACTAATATTCCCTACTAATAATTCCCTATTTTTTCCCAGTGGAACTACATTCCCCCCAATGGATTAATTTTGATTACAAATAAAAATAACCTGTTTTAGGGTCGGGATATGTCCTGTAATCAGTTATATGGGTCTGAAACTTTTTAGTAAAAATAATTAAATGATGAAGGACTAAGGATGAACCATGAATAAATATTTTATTTGGATATCTGCCATTATAATAGCATTGTTAATGGTAGGGGTTGTTGTTTCAGGGTTATCCAGTAAAAAAACAGAAACAAATACTTCATCTTCCCTCCAATGGGGTACTGATCTAAATCAGGCAATGCAAGAGGCAAAAGCAACCAACAAAGGCATATATGTGGATTTTTATGCAGACTGGTGTGCATACTGCCGGGAGATGGATGAAGTAACCTATGCAGATCCGCAGGTTAAAGAAAAATTAACCCAAAATTATGTGTTGGTAAAGGTAGATGTGGATAAAGACTCTGATATAAGTTCAAAATACCAGGCTTACAGTCTCCCCACCATGATAATACTGGACTCTAATGGTAACCAGATAAAGAGGATAATCGGGTATCAGACCCCGGATCAACTTTTAAGTGAGATTTAGTATTCTAAGTTAGATTCAGTTTCTAAGATAGATCTAGTATGTTAGGTTAGATTCAGTAGATTTAAGTCAATCTGGTATATATTCATGTGTAATAATTTATAATAACCTATAATAACCTATAATTTCATTGGGATTAATATTTCAAAGATATTTTTCAGGGGATAAAATGGAAACAGGCTTTTTACTATCTTTTTTAGCAGGAATGGCATCAATCATATCACCCTGCGTCCTACCACTCATACCAGTTGTAGTGGGCTTTTCCATCCTCAAACGAACCAATAGGGAAATAGTTGCATTTGGTCTGGGATTTTTCCTCCTTTTTGCCATTATAACCACACTTACCGCCATTTTCACCGTTGCCATTGATCATTATCTGTTGTATTTCAGAATAGCCGCTGCATTAATTCTGGTTATAATTGGGGTCCTGTTTATTGTCGATAAAAGGCTGTTTAATATTTCAACACCCACAACATCCACTATTTCAACTACACCCAATTCTCAAAAGGGAATAGTTGGATCTTTTCTAATGGGATTTTTAACCTGCCTGGCATGGTCACCCTGTTTTGGTCCTTACGTGGTTGCAGTAGCAACCTACAGTGCATCAACTGGAAACATAGGTTACAGTATAATAAACATGGCCATTTTCGCAGGAGGATTTTCATTAACCATACTCCTTATGGCATTTTTAATGTCAAAAATAGATTTCAAAGCTATATTGAAATATTCAGATTGGATAAGGGTTATTTCTGGGGCCATAATTGCTCTTGCGGGTTTGTATATGTTGATTGGTTTTTTGTAGGTATCAATTAGTGTTCATGAGGCAGAGATTTCATAAAATACAGGTTTAATAGGACATTATAATATGAGTATTTTTACAACTAAAATCATATATTTAATTAATAATTTGTGAATTATATAACTCCAAATTTGTATTTGTTTATTTAGTAAACTTGAGGAAGACATAGGAGATTGAAAATTGAATTAAACGTTGATTTAAAAATGAAAGATGATTCTTGGGATTTATTTTTGGAAAAAGAATCCGAATTAGACTTTCTTTTAGGAATAGATGAATAAATTGAAGATAATGGTCTTTATTTTAAAGTAGAATCAAGAACGTTTTATTTAGAGGGTTATGTTCAATTACTTCTGCAACAACAGTTTGAAATGGTTGATGATAAAGATAAAAAGCAGGTTTTGAAGCGTATGAAAGAATCTGGCTGGAAATATAGGGGAGATCCGATTTTTGATATTTTAAAGATGCGAT
>AMGN01000006.1 GCA_000309865.1 Methanobacterium sp. Maddingley MBC34
TGGCTTGATTTGGACAGTTTTGAATGCATAAATCACAGTCATCACAGTTTTCTGGGACTAAAACCAGTTCACCGTCAACATCTTTCAGTGCGTCCTGTTCACAGAGTTTTACACATAATCCTTCGCCTGGGCAGTCTTTAATTTGACCACATTTTTCCATGTCAATAATTACGACCATAAATTTCACTTCCTTTAACTTAATGTATGATCACATTAACGATATGTATATATAAACATATCGATTGATGGGGGTATGTAAATTTGTTAGGTTTATAAACGCCATATTTTTTGGTCTAAAAGCGTGTTAAACTTCTTATTAAAGCTTTTAACTGATATCTTTGGACGTAGACTTTTTATTGCCATGATTATGGCCATCAAATATTAAAAAAAAATTAATCATCCTTTGCTTCTATGGTACAACACATGCCATCAGGGCATTCGTGTTCCAGTTCCACCAAGAAGTCTTTCATTTTTGCAACATCAATTGTGCTCAGTCCTTTAATCATTTCGCTCTCCATTTCTATCTGGATAACTCCTTCATTGTTGGTAATCACCTTTCCAGGAATGTAACATCGTCCCAGAGATAATCTGACAGTATCACCGGGTTTAACTTCTTCTTCAATGTAATGGCAAATTTCATCGCAAGTGGCACACATTTTTTTGGATTCTTTCATCACTTCACCTCATTGATTCTTATAATTTGGATCTCATATCAAATCAAATTTGTGTATATGCTATAAGTATCTTACTTTTTATATTCAAATTTTATATCCAATATATTCCATCAAGTCATTTACTTTGAACCACAATTTGTGAGTTAAATTCCTAAACTTCAGTTCCCTAAACTGGTAAGAGGGGGATAAATAATATGAAAACTAAAAAATAACTGATTATGGAATAATGTCTTATGATTACATTCACGATATTAAATGGTGATAAACCGTGAATCCAATGCAGTACAATCCCATAGGAATAATACATTCTCCTTTCAAAGATCTTCATGGAATGCCAATACAACCTATTGGTGCCAGGGGAGTTAAAGGTCAGATAGAACTGAATGAAGATTATGTACCTGGTTTGAAAGATTTAGATGGATTCTCACACATCATTCTCATCTACCACTTCCACCTTTCTGAGGGCTATTCCCTTGAGGTAAAACCTTTCCTGGACCGGGTTAAAAGGGGAATATTTGCAACAAGAGCACCAAAACGTCCGAATCCCATTGGAATTTCGGTGGTTCATCTGGAGAAGATTGAAGGGTCCATCTTATACATAAACAATGTGGATGTGGTTGATGGAACTCCTCTTCTGGATATAAAGCCATACATACCTTATTTGGATAAGGATAAAAATGAAAAAGTGAGTATGGGTTGGTTTGAAGATAAACATCAGGAAGTCAAAGGAAAAAAATCAGATAATCGATTTGTGGATTGATTTAAACTGGAATCGTAATAAGTTCCAGTTTAAAAATATCTTAAGAATAAATGGATGGTTATTAAAACTCTTCCATATTGGATATGTCCATTAACATTTCCACTGCTTTGGCTTCTACAGATATTCCTGCTTCTTTAATGGCCGCTATAGGATTTAAACCACCTGGTGCAACTATGCCCACATGGTAACGATCTACCTTGGCATTGTAGATCAGTTCACTGGGTTTACCCACTTTTAGGATGGAAAAACCAGCTTCTTCTGTTTCATCCAGAACATCCAGGGTTTCTGGCCGGGCAACATATGGAATTTCCCTTAAACTGGCTAAAATTCTCCCATCTTTTTTTAAAGACTTATTCACCGAGGTTAATCCCTTTGATAAGTATATTTCATGAGGATCCAGGGATGATCCATTATAGGCTGTTAGTTCAATAAACCGTGGTGATTTACCTCCAGTTTCCAGAATACCTCCGTACTGTGGTGTGGAGGCAATACCATTCTTGGTGAGTATGCCGTCGATGGTTAGACTGCAAATCGTGGCCAGACCTTTTTTACCATCTGGTCCAGGAAGTATTTGGAAGTATTTACTGCTACAGTACTCTGGACGGGATGCCATAACCCGGTCAAATATTTTAAGCCCTTCTTCCAAGTCTTCTTCCTTCAAATAGGACACATTTACAATTACATGTCCTTCAACGCTTTCTGGGTCAAAATCCACTTTATGTATGAGGTTCCATGCCTTGGAAAGGAGGAATTTGACCTTTTCACCCTGTTCAGCACCTGTTTTTTTGATTACATTTTGGGGCTTGGCTATTTGTTCCATTTCTGAGAATTCAACGGCGTTTTCAGCCATTTTAATGTCCACATCATAGTCTGCTTCTTTGGCAGCACATAATGGTGAAATACCACCGATTACTGCAATACCCACCATGTCTTTATCCACTGGAATGCCCAGGACAGATTCACCAGGGTTACCAATCTTCAAAAGCCCGGATACTCCTATTTTCTGGAGATTTTTGAATAATTTAAGAGCATCTTCACGTGCAGTGGCTGGTATTAATCTGAAGTTGGCGGGAATGTTTCCGCTACCTGAATCTACTAATTTTAAAACTGAGGTCATCTCATTGTCGGTGAATGCTTCCAGGGGTGTCATGGAAGTCTTTTTATAAGCGATTAGTTCTGTGAAAGTTTGGGGGACGTGATCTATTACTTCCACCAATCCTCCAAACTTGGGGACTACGGGGATGCCTGCTTTAAGGATCATACCATCTATGGTTGTTCCGCAGATGGTTTCCATCACCATTTGGCCTTCATCATCCTCAGTGGTAGGGGTGATGATCTTAACGTAGGGACTTACTGCCACTCCCTTATTGAAGATATTTTTAATGATGCCCATTATTTCTTCATCATAGTTGAAGGTTGAGGAGTTTACCACCACTTTCCCTAAGCCGGTTGTGGGATTCAGGGTGGTCTGGTACATCATATCTTCAAATTTAGCGAAAATAAAATCAACCTGATCGTAGATGAGACCTTTTTCGAGTTCTTTAATACCTTCGGGGGTTATTCGTCTTCCCGCATATCCTATTCTCTCGGTGAATCCTTTTTCATCTAAAATTCGCATGTGATATCGCACTGCTCTTTCACCCAGGTCGTATCCCTTCTTGCGGAGCTCTTCAGCTATGGTTTTTGCCCCTAAGACCTCGCTTCTGTCTGCCAGGATCCTCAGGATCTCCATCATCTTACGATCAGTTTCCTGTGGCATCTATTCACCCTTCTATTTTAGTATCAGTATAATTCTTCAGTTTTAAGGAAATCTTATTTCTATTTTATAATAATCCTAGTTTCATTTATGAATTATAGTATTTTAATCCAATTATAAATTTAAGAATGTTATTTTTAATTATTGAGATTGATTTTAAATACTTATGGTTAAAATTCGGGATGCGAAACTTCTGGATATCAATGACTTCTGGATATTAATGTGTATATGGAATGAAAAATAAAAGAAAAAAAGAAATAAGTAGGGAGTTTAGATCTGCAAGTATTTTTCCAGTTCGTACTGGAATACCTGAATCCGGTAATCGTCCCATTCTTTTCTTTTTAAATCCATGAACTGACTGTAGACATGGTCTCCCAGGGATGATTTAACCACTTCATCTTTTTCAAGTGCGTGGTATGCTTCCCATAGGCTGGACGGCAGGGTGTCAATTCCCATTGGTGCCAATTCTTCTGGGCTTAATTCAAATACATCGATTTCAGTTGGTTCTCCAGGGTGGATTTTGTTGTTGATACCGTCCATACCTGCTTCTAGCATGGCTGCGAAGGCCAGGTAGGGGTTACAGGATGGGTCTGGGCATCTGAATTCTACTCTGGTTCCGTTACCACGGGATGCTGGGATCCTGACCAGGGTGGATCGGTTTTTCATTCCATAGGCAATGTACACTGGTGCTTCGTATCCTGGTACCAGTCGTTTGTAAGAGTTTACTGAAGGTGCCACAATGGCAGACAGTGCTTTGGAGTGTTTGAGTAACCCTCCAGTGAAGTATAATGCTTCATCTGAGAGCTGGTTTTCTGCGTCAGGGTCATAGAAAACGTTTTTACCATCTTTGAACAGGCTCTGGTGACAGTGCATTCCGCTACCGTTCACTCCGAAGAATGGTTTGGGCATGAAGGTGACCATTGAGCCGAGTTTGTCTGCTATGGCTTTGATGGCTTGTTTAAATGTGATAACTGCATCGGCGGTTTTAAGGGCATGGTCGAATTTGAAATCGATCTCGTGTTGTCCGGGTCCTACTTCGTGGTGGCTTACTTCCACTTCAAAGTTCAATTCTTCCAGTCCTAGAACCAGTTCCCTTCTCATGTTGGTTCCCTGGTCTACAGGTTCCACATCGAAGTAAACACCTTCATCGTGCGGGTAAACAATTCCTTCTTCATCCATGTCCACTATGAAGAATTCTGGTTCTGGCCCAACATTGTATTCATAGCCAAGTTTTTCTACTTTTTCCAGGGTTTTCTTGAGTATGTAACGAGGATCGCCTTCATAGGGTTTTCCTTCCGGCCAGTAGATGTCACAGATGAACCTGCAAACACCCTTCTCATCAGGTCTCCATGGTAGAGTGGAGAATGTGTCTGGATCTGGTTTGATTATCAGGTCACTGTTGTTAATATCTGCGAAGCCCTCAATGGATGAACCGTCAAATAGAAGCCCATCTTTGATAATGTCTTCTATATCGTCTGGTTTTACCAGGGGAATCGCCATGTTCTTGGGAGTCCCGTGTATGTCCACAAACTGCAGCCTAACGAATTTAGTACCGCATTTTTCGATATCTTCAATAACTTTTCCAATCTTGTCTTGCAATTTAGTAACCTCCGTGATCTTCACCGGAAGGATGTTTCCTCTTACTGGTATATAAATGTTTGTGGATTTAAGACAACCGTGAAAATAATATGTGCTTGGTACACCTGAAAAGTAATTTTTTATAATTAAATTGTAAGAACATTTTAAAAAAATAAAGTTAACCTTTAGTGCCATTTATGAATCCAACAGTGGCTGTGGTTATTTTTTCACCATTGGATGAAGTTAACCAGGCATCATAATTGGCATAATCATGGGCGAGAATCTTTGGTAATGTTATTTTAGTTTGGGAGATTGTTTCTTTTTTAGCATTGTATCCAGTAACTGTTAAGTTAACCGAACTGTAGTTTTGGTTGGCCCTGTTTTCTACCATACCATTTACATGGTATGAATTGTTATTGCTTTCATCGATGTTAACTGTATACTGTATTATATCTCCCTTGCTGTCATTTTTCTGATTAATGAGATTTCCCATGTCAAAAGTACATCCGCTGGTCATTACAATTGATATTACAATAAGGAAGCTCAGAGTTAGCGCGGATTTTCTGGATTGCATAAAAACACCTTATTCTTTGTTTGCGGGTAATTATCAAGTAATATCGAGTATAAGATAGTATTCATTGAATTAAATTATTATAATTTGATTAAATACGCATTTATAATCATTAAAGATATCATATCTCAACTTTCTTAATTAATGTGAAGGTTATCATAGATATACTGGTACTATGGAACAATAAATCACTGACATGAATGAAATTAAAAACGAACCACTGAAAATGCTTCTTCTTTCATCAAATCGAACATCAGGACACGAGGGGCCATTATGGGGGTTCCTTTGCCTGTAATGATTTTAACGGATTCAAAAGCCTGGAGACACCCTACGATATTGGGTACTGGTCCAATTACTGGTGGAACTTCTCTACTGAGATTGGAAACCTTTGAAAGGATTTCATCGGTTAATTCATGGCCATGGGATGGTAATTTAAATAATTCTTCGTAAGATGGCGTGGAACCGTTAAAAACAGTAACTTGGCCCATGGTGCCGTGTATGGCCCCGTGGATGAAAGGTATATCTAATTTTTCGCTGCATCTGCTCACAATAATGCGGGTTAAAAGGTTGTCTAGGGCATCGATGACGATTTGACTTCCTTTTAATATTTTGAAAACGTTTTTATCATTCAACTCCTGGTTAAATGCTTCAACTTTTAGGGAAGGGTTAATGGATTCCAGTCTTTTCTTGGTTATTTCTGTTTTTGGTCTTCCTACACTTTTTGAGTTGCTCATTAACTGTCGATTGATATTTGATTTGTCAAAAACATCTTTATCAACTATTCGAAGCTTTCCAACCCCCATTCTGGCCAACATTTCAGTGGTGGCTCCACCTATCCCTCCGCAGCCGATGACAGTAATCTGGGAGTTTAAGAGATTCAACTGTTCATTTTTGTTGATGATTCCCTTTTGTCGGTCTAACATTTCCCAATAATTTTTTGCTTCCTGTTCTGTGGGCATAAATACACCAAAATAACCATTCATAATTTTTTTGATACATGCTTATCTGGTGTTGTTTATTTTTAATGTTTTTGGAGTTTTATAACCACAAACTATATATAAGAAAATGATATATCATAATTAAATATATCGAAATTCGATATACTTTTTGGAGGTTACTCAAGTTATGGAAAATATATTAAACGGCATCAAATCTTACTTTAAAGACAAGAAAAACAGGATAGTCCATGCTTTAACTGGAATTTCAATGTTAATATTAACCGTGTTTGATTCAATAAATCCTTACATGCGGATAAGTGTTTTTGCAGGTGCAGTGGGGTTTAACCTGTTGAGGATGCGTTACTTAGGCTAAATTAATAAATGGACATGGTATACGTGGTTGGAATTTATTCAAATTGAAGATTTATGCACAGTAATGATTAAATTGATAGGGGAGTTAAAATCTATGAACCGTGTAATCAAAGGACTAAGAGCTTACCTGACTGACTGGAAAAACCTTTTAACCCATAGTATTGTGGGTGTGGTCATATTGTTAATCGCTCTTTTTGCCCCAGTGAGTCCCTACATTCGAATTGCATTTGTCGGGGTGGTGGTTGCATTCAATGTCATCAGGATGAGATACACTTGATTTGTGTGATTATAATTGATTTTGTGATGTATAAAAATCTAGATCATTTAAGAAAATAACCAATAAAAAAAATGATCTGGAAATAAGCTGATGGGAACTAAAATAGGAGGGATTTTATGGACCAGTTTGAATTAGCCCTGGAAAAAATGTCTGAAATGTCGGAAGAACAGTTAAAACAATTAATTGACATGGAAAAGGAAAAGATTTGCATATGCAGGACCTGCCCAACATACAACCAGTGTATGACTGAAAATAATGAAGCACTATTCTGTATTTTAGGTAGTAACTGTGAAGTTGATCAGGTAGAGTGTATATGTTCCCAGTGTCCTGCCCACACTAACTTTGAAATGAAACATGAATCGTACTGTAAGGATGGTTCTGAAAAGGAGCAACGTTTGAAAGATTATAAATAATTATTATTTTTTATTTAATGATTTTTGAAGTTAAATGAGTTAGTCAAATGTTAATTTTTAATATTTGGATGGATTCACCTCATGATGGCTAGCTCATGGCAATCAAAATTATAATCCCCTAAGTTTTTTTAAGGTACGTTCCAATAACAGAGCCTAAAAATACAAGACATAATACTGTTATAAATAAGCTGAGTCTATTCTTAATAAAACTTATATCATAATTTCCTTTAAAGACTCCTATTGACAAAAGGAATAAATTAAATATTATATAACCAATTAAAGTAGCTAGTGTTGCGTTTTTAATTCCAGCTTCATATATTGGATTATTCATATAAGCAATGATAAATCCTTCTACTATTGGCATTAAAATAACAATTACTAGAAAAAGTAAATCTATATCATAACTCCAATTTATATAAAATCGTAAGTAATAACCAAAATAAGCAATGGAAAACCCAATAAATGTTATTATAATTCCAATAACAATTGACTTCCAATTTATTAGTTTAAATTCTCGATTTTCCATCTTTGAATTATTCATATAACTAATTTCTAAAATAATAATAAATAATTTTTGATATTAAAATAAGAATGTGGCATTTTTGATTTTTTGTATGAAAGAAAATATTTGAGGTCTTTTTTGGTATTATTACAATTATTGATCTAACCCTTTCAAAACTACATCCCATAATACTTAATAGTTGATCTTATCAAAAAACGAAATCTAAAATTTTAGAGATTAAATAATGAGTAAAAAGCAAGTTTTAGTGGTAAGACTGATTTAAAATGTTGAAGTAAACTGTCTAAAATTTAAACTTACATTAAAATAGTGATAATGTGATAATAAAGTGCCGGGGGCGGGATTCGAACCCGCGACCTCGCGGTATCCCAGGAAAAAGTCAGAGCACTTGCTTAATACCCTATGAGCCGCGCGCTCTAACCAGCTGAGCCACCCCGGCATGGCTTATATCCTGTTCATTCTCATCTTTCTTAAACTTTTCTATGGATGAGTATATTTATTCTATGAATCGCTAATATTTAATAAATCATATTTAATTTTAATATTGAAAAATTTATGGAAAAAATTCTATTTCCATTGAAATTTATTTTGAATAAAATATAATCAGGTGAATTAGAATGGATGAGCATGTGATTGAAGCCCTGGGTAAAACCCGGGTTAAAATTAAAAACGGGAAAGTAATAGAAGTTGGGGAGCCTAAAATAGAATACTGTCCAATATTCGATAAATACAGGGGAATAAAAAAGCTCACTTCTAAAAATGTAAAGGAAAACATTGAATTTCGCATAAATGATTTTGGTTTTTGCACCGGTGAGAGAACCTTAAGAATGCAGGACTTTCTTTCTTTTGGAGTTTCAGAAACCTTAAATACTGCAGTAGAAGCTGGAGAAATTGATGTGGTGGTAACTGTATGTGAAGGATGTGGGACGGTAATATTAACTGAACCCGAGTTGATTCAGGGTATCGGGGGTCGGGTATCTGGTCTGGTGAGCACAACTCCTCTGGAAGATGTTATAAATGCGTTAGGTGTTGAAAATATATTAAATTCAGAAACAGCAGAGATTAACCAGATTGAAGGTGTTATTAAAGCAATTGAAATGGGATTTGAAAAGATAGCAGTTACTCTGGTTTCTGCAGCAGATGCAAAGAAGATCAGGGAGCTTGAAAAACAGAATCCAAATGTAAAAATATACATCTTCGTGGCCCATGTAACCCAGATTTCAGAAGAAGATGCTGAAAACCTGTTTAAATATGCTGATGTGATAACTGGATGTGCATCTAAGTGTGTCCGGGAAATTGGAGAAGATAAATCTCATTTCAGGGCAGGTGAATCCATACCAATCTATGGAGTCACTGAAGACGGTAAAAAATTCCTGGAAATGAGAATTAAGAAGATTGGGGGATTAAAGGATAAGAAAGATCCACAGCTTCCGAAACCTCTACTTTAATAGTATCTACTTGAATCAGTAAATTCATGACTAAATAATTAAGGAATTAAGGGAGTCTTAAAAAAATTAAGTTCATTCACCAGAATCAGCAAGTGCACGGATAAGTGAGCTCTGGGTTATGAGTCCCACCAGGTTACCATCTTCCACAACTGGAATTCTCTGGAAACCTTTATCGGCCATGATTCGAGTAATAACCATGACTGGTGTGTCTTTAGTTACCACTTGAAGGTCTTTACTCATCAGATCCCCCACTTTCAGGCCCAGAGACTCCCCACCAGCCAGTAAAACATCTCGATGGGTTATTATTCCCACCAGCTGTTTTTCAGTGACTACTGGTAGTCCACCTACATTGCAGCGCATCATCTTCAGTTTGGCAGCTGCTACCAGGTCGGTGGGAGAGGTAACATGCACTTCCTGGATCATGATATCTTTAGCATGCAATTTTTTTATCATAATATTTAATTCTCAACTACTTCCTAATATATAAAACGAGGATGAGAAAAGTGACTCAGTTGTACCAGGCTGGCAAGGGCCAGACCACAGACGAAATACGAAAAGTAGCAGAATATGAAGGCATAGATGTTCAAAAACTCACAAAAAGAGTTGCTAAAGGTCATGTGGTGATCCCAAGTAACAAAAACCGGAACACCAAACCCTGTGGGGTAGGCAGGGGACTCAGTACTAAGATCAATGCCAATCTGGGATCTTCACCTGAACTGGAAAATGTGCAGTTGGAAGTAAAAAAAGCCCAAGTAGCCGCAGAATACGGGGCTGATGCAGTTATGGATCTTTCCACTGGACCCAAATTCCGTGAAGTACGTAAGGCAGTAATGGAATCTACAGATCTTCCTATAGGAACTGTCCCCATATATCAAGCAGGAATAACTGCTTCCCAGATGAAGGATGCAGTGGTTAACATGGAAGAAGATGACATGTTCCGCGCCATAGAAGAACAGGCCAGGGAAGGGGTGGACTTCATGACGGTGCACAGTGGCATCACCCTGGATACTGTGGAGAAAGTCAAAAGATCCGAAAGGATAATGGGAGTGGTAAGCCGGGGAGGGGCCTTTCTAACAGCCTGGATACTACACAACCAGGAAGAAAACCCATTATACAAAAATTATGATTACCTTCTGGAAATCTCCCGAGAACACGACGTGACTCTCTCACTGGGTGATGGACTCCGGCCTGGTTGTCTGGCTGATGCCTCGGATATACCTCAGATTGGTGAGCTCCTGATTCTGGGGGATCTGGTTAAACGTGCCAGAGAGGCGGATGTGCAAGTAATGGTGGAAGGACCAGGACACGTACCCTTAAACCAGGTGGAAGCCAACATACAAATCCAGAAAACTGTCTGCAAAGGGGCCCCATTTTATGTTTTAGGGCCAATAGTCACTGATCTGGCACCAGGGTATGATCACATAACTTCCGCAATTGGTGGGGCATTGGCAGCCCGTGCCGGTGCTGATTTCCTGTGTTACGTAACCCCTGCAGAGCATCTTTCCATACCCGGATTGCAGGATGTTAAAGAAGGTGTTGTTGCATCAAAAATAGCTGCACAGGCTGCAGATGTTGCAAATGGGCTTAAAAATGCATGGGCCAAGGAAATGGAAATGGCCAGAGCCAGAAAAAATTTTGATTGGGAAAAACAGTACCAACTTGCATTCGACCCTGAAAAGGCTAGAAAATGCCGTGAAAGGAAACCAACTCCTGAAAGTGATATGTGTACTATGTGTGGGGAATTCTGTGCCCTGAGGATGGTACGGGATAATATATGAGTATTTAAGAAAATCACCTTTTTTAAAACATAATTGTGAGTTTATTAATACTGGGTGTAACATAATAAATGTTAGAATTATGATGAATGGTCAATGATCCTTGAAAATAGGGTAGACACTAAATGACAGATGCAAAGGAGAAAACTAAAATGCCAATGGAACATGTTGATGGTGAAAACAAAGGTAAAACAGTCCTTTTTGCTTTAAGTACCTGTGGATGGTGTAAAAAGACCAGAATGCTCCTGGAGGATCTGGGAGTAGAATACAATTATATTTACGTTGACCTCTTAGAGGGAGAAGAAAGACAGGAAGTAATCCAACAGGTGGAAAAGTGGAACTCTCAACTTTCATTCCCTACCCTGGTTATAAATGATGAAGAAACCATTGTGGGATTCAATGAGGATAAAGTGAGGGAGATATTGGGATGAGTGTGGATAACATCACTTCAGATGATGTAAACACTTTTTATGAGAAATCTAAAGAGGAAGCAGAGGCTTTCGGTTATCATTTGAATCCTGATGAAGTATTCACCAGGGAACTCCTGGAAAGCATTCTCATAAACCAGGATCGTTATGGTTATGGTGCCTGCCCCTGTCGCCTAGCATCCGGAATTAAAGGAGAAGACCTGGATATAATTTGTCCCTGTGATTATCGTGATCCAGACCTGGATGAATTTGGAGCATGCTACTGCGGACTGTACATTTCCATTGAAGTCCTCAATGGAGAAAAAAAATTGACATCCATCCCCGAGAGAAGACCCGGACCAGGACAACGACAATCAGCTAAACAAAACTCACAGGAACAAACATTAAGTTCTCTTTCCCTACCAGTGTGGAGATGCAGGGTTTGTGGGTATCTTTGTGCTCGTGAGGAACCCCCGGAAACATGTCCCATATGCAAAGTAGGTAAAGAAAGGTTTGAAAGGTTTATTTAGATAAATGTTTTATAATAAACCTTTAATTATTATTAATTTTTTTATAAACTCTTTATTTCCTATAATTTTTTGTTAAACTCATCATTAATTAATTTTACCTATTATTAACCATTTCATATGAGTACACATTAAGGGAATATTTATTAATCTCTAATGCGCATATGTTTAAGCAACTCGAATTAAGGTCAGAAAAATCAATAATGAAATCATTGAGTAATGAAATCATTGAGTAATATAATAAATTAATAATAAAAATCCCCTTATCAAAAAAGGTGGAAGTGAAATGGACTACATGTTTGAACTCTACGAGCAAGTTAAAGATGATATGAAATTTTTTATAGCCTCAGATGTGCGGGCTAAGATATTAATTAGTTTAAGAAGTGGATCCAAGAATCTGGCTGATTTGCGTAAGGAGATCCATTTGAGTTCATCTACCATTTTGCATGGAATGAATCAACTGGAACAGAAAAATTTCATTTTCCGTGAATCAGGAAACTACTCCCTATCTCAGACTGGAGAAGTTGTAGCCAACAAATTAATCGATGTTATGAGATCTTTCTACTCCCTGAACCTATGCGAGGGCCTTTTCTTAAACCATGATATCAGTTGTATCCCTCCAGAACTTTTCAAAGATATAGGTTGCCTGGAAAAATCAGTCATAGTGAAATCTACCAGCACCAATATCATGAGGCCACAAGAAGTTTTATCAGAATTTTTATCTAAAAGCAAAAACTTTAAACAACTCACATCTGTTTACAACCCGTCAAGCATCAAGATTTTCCTGGAAACCCTGGAAAAAGATGGAAACGTTCAGCTGATCATGACTGAAGGAATCATTGACAAACTGGTTGAAAATGCAGGGAAAGAAAAACTGGAAAAATGGATCAATGATGGTAAACTACAGTTAATGGAAATCGATGAAGATGTGAAGATCTCCCTGACCACCGGGGACAATTTCATTGCCCTGGGTCTTTTTTCAGCTGATGGGGCTTATGATCTGAATATTTCTTTAATCAGTCATGGTGAAGAAGCTATTTCATGGGGTAATCGGTTATTTGACCATTACTTCCAGAAGTCTACTCCAGTTAAGGTGGGAGCACTGGAAATGCGTGAGGAGATAATGGTCATAGAAAAATAATTCCAGTTAAATAAAAATAGTGGCATAAAACCGATCTCCGGATAAGTTAGAAATTGACTTTTAAGAAGATAGCAAGGGTTTAATTTTTTCCCTTTTTTTCCTATCTCCTATATTTTTTCTATAATTTTTTAATTTATTATAAACATTTTTAGCAGCTTCAAAGGCCTGTTATGTAAGATTGTCATCAAAAAACGTCTATTAGGCTGTTTGAGCAAGTTATCTTTTTATTTTATAAGTATAAAAAGAGTTTTTTGAAAATTAAAAATAACTATAAATGTGATTGATCTATACCAATAATATCTAAAATCTTAATAAATAATACTCTGTGGGATGTTATGGCTGAAGAAATAAGAGTTCTAATACTGGAAGATGTGCCATTGGACGCTGAACTTATAGAAACTCAGCTTAAACGAGAAGGCCTCCAGTTCACATCTAAGATCGTGGAAAAAGAAGGGGATTACCGGAGGGAACTGGTGGAGTTCCAGCCGAGTATCATCCTGGCAGATCATTCACTACCTCAATTTGATGGAATTACTGCCATGAACCTGGCCCGGGAAATTGTTCCTAACACGCCCTTCATCTTTGTAAGCGGGAAAATAGGTGAAGATTTCGCGGTTGAAATGCTTAAAGAAGGCGCAACAGATTATGTTCTCAAAAATAACCTTTCAAAACTACCTCATTCGGTTGTAAGGGCTTTGAAAGAAGCTAAAGAAAAAATTGAAAAATTGGCTGCTGAACAGGCCCTTAAAGAACGTGAAGAAAAGTACCGGACTCTTTTTGAATACTTCCCCAACTACGTGGTTGTTCTGGGATTGGATGGCAAGATCATTGACCTTAACCATGCTGCAGCCAAGTTCAGCCCACTATCCCGAGAGGACACTATTGGTATGTATTTTACTGATCTCCAGTCCATCACTGGGGAAGATTCTTCATTCTACAATGAACTATTTTCCAAATATCTGAAAGGAGAGGATGTGGGTCCATTTGAATCACGTTTGATCTCCAGAGAGGGAGAGATACGTTTAATGGAAGTTTATCCTGCACCTTTACTTAAAAATGGGGAATTATTTGCAGTTCAAGTTATAGCTCAGGATATTACCGAACGGAAAAAGGCGGAAACAGAAATAAATGCATCTTTAAAGGAGAAAGAAATGCTCCTAGGTGAGATCAATGGGAGAGTAAGCAACTATATGAATATGATCTCCAGCCTCCTGGAACTCCAATCAGTTTATATGAAGGATGAGGAGAACAGGGAAGTTTTAAAGGATAACAAAAACCGGGTTAAATCAATGCTACTCATTCACGACGGATTCTCCCAGTCTGAAGATTTTGCCCTTATCGATTTTTCACAGTATATCAAAAAACTCATAGAACTCATTGTCAGTTCATACCACGTGGACACTGACCGGATAAAGATGAAAACCCGGACTGATGGTCTGATGCTTGATATTGACGCAGCCATTCCCTGTGGTCTAATCATCAATGAACTTTTGACCAATGCAGTTAAACACGCCTTCCCTGGAACCAGAGAAGGAGAAATTTGCGTGGAATTCGGGCTGGATAACCATGAAAATAATGTATTGATAGTAAAAGATAATGGTGTGGGACTTTCCTCCAGTATTGAATTTAAAGAAAGTGG
Source organism: Methanobacterium sp. Maddingley MBC34 (assembly GCA_000309865.1). Lineage (NCBI taxonomy): Archaea > Methanobacteriati > Methanobacteriota > Methanobacteria > Methanobacteriales > Methanobacteriaceae > Methanobacterium > Methanobacterium sp. Maddingley MBC34. The sequence goes on from AMGN01000006.1 coordinate 14,797, forward strand.
AACTATGGGCTTCCAACTGGTGAACACTTTGGTAAACCAGTTAAAAGGTAGTATAATACTTTCCAGAGATAAGGGAACCACCTTCCAGATTATCTGGTCTGAATCTGAGTATTAATATTTAAAATCTATTATTTTAGAGCTAATTTGATTTACTCCCTATTCTATATATTTTCAATAAAGTAATAGGAATAGGGGGCCATGATCTCCACTAGTGGTCATGTTATGAATCTTGTAGAGTAATCAGTGGATTATCTATATAATCTATTTTTTTAAAATATTTTAAAAAAAGTTGTAAATTTAAATAACATTGACGTTAATAGTATTTTACCGGAGTAAAAAAAGCTTAAACATGTTAAAAACAGTTGAGTGAGTTTAATGGTGATAGTTCAATGTTTTACAAGGATTTAGTGGAAGTCTACCAGGATCTGGACTCCACCACCAAACGTCTGGAGAAAACCGATATATTGGCCAAATTTTTTGCTAAAGTGGGAGATGAAGACCCTGAACTCCTCCCCATAGTAACACTACTATCTCTCGGCAGAATTTTCCCCACATGGAGTGAGGAAGAACTGGGAATCGGATCTAAACTACTGATGAAAGCTATTTCCCAAGCTGTGGGGGTATCTCCAGAGGATGTGGAGAACAGGATGCGGGACACTGGAGATATTGGTGAGGCTGCCGAGGAATTGTACCAGAAAAAGAGCCAGGTAACTCTGTTCAGCCGACCACTCACCATAGTAAAAGTCCACCGCAATCTGGTGAAAATGGCTGAGATTTCAGGTAATCGGGCCCAGTTTAAAAAAATAGACTATCTAATGGAACTTTTATCATCAGCATCCCCCTCTGAGGCTAAGTACATCACTCGCACGGTACTGGAAGAACTTCGCGTGGGAGTGGGAGAAGGAACCATCCGGGATGCCATTTCACAGGCCTTTGACATACCAAAAGAAGTTGCAGAAAGGGCCCACATGTTAACCAACGATATGGGATTGGTGGCTGAGGTGGCCAGAATGGAAGGAGAAGAAGGCCTGCGCAAACTAACACTTAAACCAGGAAAACCAGTGAAACCCATGCTGGCACAGCTCTCTCCTGGTATAAATGTGAGTGTGGGGGAGATGGGATGGGCCATCTGCGAAACTAAATATGATGGGATAAGAGTTCAAATTCACAGACACGGTGATAAAATTGATATTTTCACAAGGAGACTGGAAAATATCAGCTTAGCACTGCCTGAAATCTCTGATTACATTAAACAATCTCTTCCGCAGGAAGATTTCATTGTTGAGGGTGAAATAATCGCCAGCAGGGATGGAAAACCAATATCATTCCAGTATATGTTGCAAAGAGTGCGTAGAAAGTACGAAATCGATAAAATGATTTCTAAAATCCCGTTAACTGTTTATCTGTTTGATGTACTCTATTATAGGGGGCCTATCCTGGATGAACCACTCCAGGAGCGGAGGAAAACCTTAGAATCAATAGTTAAAGTAGCAGAAGGTAAACTTGAGCTTTCTGCCCAGGTTAAAGTCACTCCTGAAGAGATCTACAAGGCTCAGGATCTTTTTGAACGCTCAATTAAGGGAGGTCATGAGGGGATCATGATCAAAGATCCACATGCGCCCTACATGCCAGGTATAAGGGGTAAAAAGATGCTTAAATTAAAGGCAGAACCGGAAACCCTGGATCTGGTGGTGGTGGGTGGAACCTATGGTAAAGGTAAAAGAGCTCATTTCATTGGCTCCTACCTGATGGCTCTTCAGGATGAGGACAACCAACTCAAGACCCTGGCCTACGCTGCCACAGGATTGGATGATAACACACTAATGGAACTTTCCCAGATGGTGGAACCTCTTATCATAAGTAAAGATGGCAGGCAGGTGAAGATAGAGCCTTCAGTAATCCTGGAAATTGCCTTCAGTGAAATAGTGGAAAGCCCGGAGTCAGAAACTGGATACTCCCTTCGTTTCCCGGTGGTGAAGAGAATTCGTAATGATTTAGGTCTGGATGAAATTGATACCCTGGATAGGATTGAATCTATTTTCAGGAACTCTCAGAAAAGCTGAAAACCTGGAAACATATTGGATTAAATATTAGATGACTTTATCCTTAAATAAATGAGATTGTCCTTTATTTTTATTCCTTATTTTAAGTTATTTCATTATTTAAGTTCCAATTTTAGATATGCTGCATTTTCAACTGATGCACTTGCATCAATCAACCATACTTATTAATAATGATGTATAATAGTAATACTGTGGTTGTAATGGAAGACAAAAAAATCTTCAAACTGGCTTTATGCACTGCTATTTTGGGATTGGTGGGAATGATGGTTTCTGCCAATTATATAATGCCTCAAACAGTTCAGATTAAAGATATGAATCGGGGAATGCTCGATAAAGAGGTTTCAGTTGAGGGAATAGTTACTGGGATCACCCAGTCCCAGAAAGGAGGTACCTATTTCCTGGAGTTGATGGATGGAACCGGGAAAATTAAGGTAGTAATATTTGAAAGTGCAGCATCTGAAATCCAGAAAACCAGTATAAATATTGAAAACTTTAAAAATAGACGTATAAAAATTGTGGGGAGAGTCACTGAGTATCAGGGTAGTCTTGAAGTGATCCTAAAGGATGCCAGTTCACTAAAGATAATTGATAATCAATGATTTTATTTCGCCAGAGTGCCGGGATTGGATACCAGTTAATGTGAAAATGGGAAGACCAACTATTCCAAACTTACATTTAAAAACAGCAGAAACTGACTAATTCGTCTCTTAATTTTATTAAAGGTCATGTTAAATAAACAACACCCAATTGTAATTATCGTCATGTTTTTAATATAAAAAATACATAAAATGTACTAATACTTATTATTAAGGGGGTTAAAAATGGTTTCTTTAGGAAGAAAGTTTGTAGCTGAACTTTTGGGTACTTTTCTTTTGGTTTGTTTTGGTGCTGGTGTAGTAGTTGTAACAATTTTAATGGCTCAGGGCACAACACCACCTAATCCTTTCAATATTGGAATAACCATGGCGGATTGGCTTGGAATCAACATGGTGTTTGGTTTAGTGCTTGCAGTTGGAATATATGCATTTGGAAAAGTATCCGGTGCTCATTTCAACCCTGCAGTAACCGTTGGATTATGGTCTGTTCGTAAATTCCCAGCAAATGAAGTTCTACCATACATAGTAGCTCAACTTATAGGTGCAGTTCTAGCAGGTTTTGCCATTATGGCCTGTCTGGGAATGGACGCGGTTACCATTGGAAATCTCGGTGCAACCACGCCTTTTACAGGTATAAGTTATATACAGGCAATTATAGCAGAAATAATTGGTACTTTTGTCCTGGTACTTGCTATTATGGCAGTTGCTGTTGATAAAAGAGCCAGCCCCGGTTTTGCAGGTTTGATTATTGGTCTTGCATTAACCTGTTCATTAACACTAATATCCAATATTACTGGGGGGTCAGTTAACCCTGCACGTACTTTCGGACCTTATCTGGCAAATACCATAATGGGCGGAGCAAATCTATGGGGTTACTTCCCTATATATGTTATCGGCCCTGTAATCGGAGGTATATTAGCGGCAGTCATATATCAGTACGTAGTTGGAACCGGAGATGAAGATTAGAATCTACTTTTTTGTTTTTTTTTATTTAAAGATTCTAATGGTAAATAAGAATTTTTTCATGTTTTTAACAGTCATATATCCTATTTTTTGGTTGACTTCAAACCAATAGTGTACCCTTTGATCTCATCCAGGATATCCTTGGCATAGTAAGAGGCAAATATTATTCCCATGGCACTTACTATCCAGAATGATGCTAAACGATCTACCATTGCTATACTTCCACCTACTGCACTGGAAACTCCGAAAAGGACGAATAATCCGGTTAGTGATAATTCAATGGAACCAATACCTCCTGGTAGGGCAGATACTATGCCAATGATATTGGCCAGGAGGAAGATAATGATAATGGCCACGAAACTGATTTCAACATTGAAAGCTACAAAAACAACATATAAACGGACACATTCCAGAAGCCAGCTAGCCGCAGTTAACACGAACACCACTGCCAAATTCTTGAAGCTGCTGAATGTTTTGGTGTATTCGATCATGCTGCGCAGCCCCTCGGTGAATTTATGGTAGAAATTCTCCACTAAATCTTCAGAAATGGGTAAAAATCGTAATATGAAATGGATACGATTATAAATCCAGATACTGGTGTCTTCTCTCCAATTTATCAAATAAATAACAGCTAAAAGTCCAAAAGAAGCTAAACCTCCCATAATTGCTATTATTCTTACCTTTGGGAGTAAACAGGCACATAAAAGTAATAAAATTCCGCCTATGGCTCCATCGAAGAACCTTTCAGTTAAACCTGCGGATAAACCCTCTGAAAGGGTTATTCCATTGATTTTTTTACCGGCAACAGCAGTTAAAACCTCACCTCCACTGCGCATAGGTGTGAAGTTTCCAGCAAAAAGTCCAATGGTCTTGACAATGAAGTTCTTCTTGAACTCCCAGGGCTGATTAATGATATAACCCCATCTTAATGAACGTATCCATACTACAAATAGGTGTATGCCGACTGCAAGTAATATTAACCATGGATTGGCAGTTTTTATAACATCCCACATTTTTTGGGGGCCAATCCAGATGATCAGAAGAGCTAGTAGCAAGAGACTTACTAAGAAAACATAGTACCTTTTCAAATTCAGATCCTCCGCAGTAATTTACGCATCAAGAGGCGCAGGGTGAACATCACATAATGTGCCACATGTCGTGCGCGGACATAAGACTTTTCATTACCATAAATACACTGTATTGGTTTTTCAGCCACCACCAGATGGTTTTCTGAGGCCTTACACAGGACTTCTGATTCATAAACATAGTCGTTATAGGATATGTCCACAAAGAATGGGGCTGCTTTTTTTGAAATTACCCTGAATCCACACTGACTATCAGTAATGTGGAAACCAGTCACGAACCTTATCAGCCGGGTGGTTATTCCATTGGAAAGCCTGCGTTGCAGTGGCATGTTTTGGGGGGCCATGTTCAGGAAACGGGAACCTATTAACAGATCGACACCACCCATTCCATCTAAGAGTAGTGGTATGCAGCGGGGGTCATGTTGCCCATCTCCATCCAGAAGAACCATAAGATCATAATCATCTTTAATGGCACTTTCAAGCCCAGTTTTAATAGCTGCACCTTTTCCAAGGTTTTTATCGTGCTTTAAAACTTTCACATCTGCATTTTTTGCCAGTTGTGATGTTTTGTCGGTGGATCCGTCATCCACAACTATCACATCTGAATATTTTTTAACACAATTAACCACGTGCAATATGGCATTTTCTTCGTTATAAGCGGGAATAATCGTTATGATTCTCATTTAAATTCCTGTAATCATTAATGGAAATTAACAAGTCTTATGGAAATTAACAAAGTAAGCAATAATATTATATTATAAATTTAAATATTTTCATTCAATATAAAGTCATGGTGTTCCAATGAACTATTCACAAGTCTTGCGAGAAAAACCGGTTTTACTGTTACTCGTCCCTGCTGTAGCAGCATTTTTCATAGCACTGATCCCTACTTTAAAGTATCAGTGGCCTCTAGGGGGGGATATTTTTTACCATGTTCATCTGGCCAAACTTTATATGGAGCAGGGATTAGTTTACTGGGACCCCTTAACATCCGCACCTCATGGGCGCCCTATTTCTTATCCTCCAGTTTTCCATTTATTGTTGATTGCATATGGCCTGTTGGTGGGGGATATGTTCAATGCAGCCCGACTTTTACAACCTGTATTAACTCTGTTCTTATTTTTATCCTTCGCTTACGTAGCTTACAAACTTTACGGAAGTGTACTGGTAGGCGTTACTGCGGGATTTTTCATCTTTTTCAGTGTGGTTTTCCAGAGATTTATCTTACCTGGCCCGGAAAATCTGGCCCTTATACTCTTTCCCCTGGTGATTTATGGATTTTATCTTTCCACCAATAATAAAAGTTATAAATATGCTTCAGTATCAGGTATCATAGCCGGAGTGGTATGTTTAACACATATGCTATCTGCATCATTCCTGTTTTTGGTAACATCAATTTATGCGATCTTAATCAGTTTAAAGGATAAATCAATTCTAAAGTACTGGATGGTATTCGTTATTTCTGCTTTTCTGGTGGCATCCATATGGTGGATCCCTCTTCTGGTTAAATATGGGATTGTTTTCAATTCAAATGGTGATGCTCCTTATTTAGTGAGTTTTTTAAGTTATCCAAAGTTTTTTGGGATTTTAACACTCCTATTTGCATTTTTAGGTGCCATACCAATGCTTAAAAGAAGATCCAAACAGGATATTTTAATATTAACCAGTTTAATTTCAATTTTAGTTGTTAGTAACCTGAATTATCTGGGGGTATCTATTTTAAGCAACCGGTTCCTGACATTTGCCCTTTTCCCCATGGTAGTCATGGCTGGATTGGGAGTTAATTACTTAAAAACCATAATTGAACAAAAAAACATCTCCCGGAAATTCTACTGTATTTTCATTGCCTGTGTCTATGTATCCTCAGTTATGATTGGGTACTCCATGCTGGCTGATGTTGACAGTGGATTTTTATGGTTAAGGGCTTCTGATGGTGAACTGGACATTGCAGAATGGTTCCAGGAAAATGGAGATAAAAAGAGTGTGGTTGTAGCATATAACTTCAGAGATCCGTTTATAGTAGCTATCAGCAGACAACCAGTGGCGGTAGGTGGTTATGGTCAGGGTATAATAAATTCTCTGGATATCCAGAAATATGCAGACGGTCGAGCCAATCAATCAGATTATTTAAAGGATAATGTGAAGTATGTGGTTCTACCTTCCGGTATGAAAACCCCGCCCTACACTGCACTGGCTTATAAAAACAATCTTTATGAAATATATGTTTTCAATGGATGATCTCTTTTTCAATGGCTGATCTGTTGGGTAGTTTATAATCTACATAGTATCCTCAAATCGAATTATCAAATGGTGATATTTTAAAAATTAAAACAGAATCATCCAAATCCTTCTTTTTAATTTAGTAAACCTGCTTCTAATTTAGTTAATTTTCACAGGATTATATTTCAAGTTCTCTCCATGCTGATATGTCCATCAGCTGCTCATTTTTGTCATTAACATCGGTGTTCATCATCATGAATGATGCATTCTTAAAAATATTCAGAGGCAGTTTCAACACCAACCTGTTGCCATTTACTTCAGCGGTAGCATTTGTTTCAGGCTGGAGACTGTTAACAGATTTTTTCTCATATACTGCAGTTCCATTTTGAACTTTAACATCCAAACGCTTGAATTGGCCATTTTCCAGCAATCTGAAATGGTATTTGTAAACCAGTTCACCATTAATCTCATGAGTGGAGTTTATTATAATGTAAAAGTTTTCATTATCACGAGCCACGCCCACCGAACTCATTTCATCAGATGTTTTAAGAGTTTTGGTATTATAATCGTACCGTACATCTTCAAATGATGATGAAGGCATCCCTATCCTTGAAAAATTCCCATTACTTATTATCTGAACATTAACTGTTTGGGGTATAATGAAAAGTTCGTTAATTCGGATGAAAGATTTCAGATAACCCTTGGTGAGAGAAATGGGAAGTCCATATGAGTTAATGGCTTCGTCCTTTGCTTTTTCTTCATCTGAAGTTACTGGAGCCTCTATCCAGCTAATATTCTGGTTCTGCAGTTCCTGTGGGGGTGTTAGATTGAGGGAGGGCTGGTAATTTGGGGGTGAAGGCCATTTAGTTCCACCTTTGTGGACCAGATAAGTATAGAACTTACCTTTAAAGTTTGTTGCGGCTGCAGAATGCATTACAAAGGCATTAGTGGCCCAGTGGTCCCGATGTTCATCCAACCCATCTGGAGCAATGATAATGGTGGGTTTAAAATTATTAATTATCTTTTCTAAGTTCTCTGCTATGTTTGATCCAGTGTAGGTGGCATTCTGCTCATAGGTAAAATTGTAGGGAGAATGATCGAACTTGTTGAAGGGTGTGTTACTTTGATATGGTTTATCCGGGTCCCAGTAATCCTCAAACAGGGCTCTGAGGCCGGTGTCAGGATAACCCAAAAATATCAGGTTACTCTCATTTACACCTAATTTAGAGAGAGCATTCACAGCTTCTTCATGTCTTAATTCTGCAATTCCAGTGGAACTATTTTTATTATTTTTTTCAAGGTACTGGGACAGTTCTTCTGGTGTGGCTGCACTGCTACCATCAGTCATCACCACCACCGTAACAGTGGCATTCCTATCCCTGGCCTTTTTTATCAACCCTCCGGCAGCCAGTGATTCATCATCTGGATGGGGAGCGAAAACCAGGATTCGATCATTACTATGAATTTCAGGCATTCGGGAGTATCCTGGAGTATTCATATAGTTTAAAAATAAATAGGATATGGTAATAATCGTGATTAAACCTATAACTATTAAAAGCAGTTTTTTACGGGTGAAATGTAGGGGGGATTGAGGTGAAGTGTTAGTCATATCAAATACCTTTAATCCTTTTATTATTTTCTCTCAATTTATAGGATGAAGATTAATAAAACTATTTTTAAATTAATCAGTGACCTAAATGTTATTTATGTTCAAATCAATAACTTCCAATTAAAATACCATCTAGCTTAGTTACCCTTTATTATTGTTCATCATCTTAGACACAGGTGTGCCAATGGAATATGAAAAAATAACTAAAAATAAATCTGTTCTATTATTATTGATTCCTGCCATCCTGGCATTCAGCATGGCCCTTATTCCCACTTTAAAGTACCAGTGGCCCCTAAGCTGGGATATATATTATCATGTGCACCTGGCCAAACTTTACCTAGAACAGGGACTCACCTTATGGGACCCTTTAACCTATGCCCCATTCGGTAGGCCAATTTTCTATCCTCCTTTCTTCCATTATCTTTTGGCGGCATTTGCTACCCTTTTAAAAGTTGATCCCTTCCAGATAGCCCGGTATCTTCAACCAGTTTTTGCATTTGCACTGGTTTTATCATTCACCTATGTTGCTAGGCAGTTTTACAACTTAAGGGTGGCCCTCTTAGCTGGATTCTTTTTGTTTTTCACATCGGTATTCCATCGTGCCATGCTACCCTTACCGGAAACCCTGGCCTTAATTTTATTCCCCATAGCAGTATACTTTTATTACCGTGCACTGGAAGGTGATGGGTATAAATTCGCTGTTTTAGGAGGTATTATCAGTGGGTTGATGATGTTAACCCATAATTTAACTGGATTAATAATGCTGGGGGTGGCCCTGCTTTTCACATTAGCCCTTAAACTGAGAAAAGATAAAGTCGAGTACAAGTCTTTATGGATATTCCTGGTATTCACCCTTATAGTAGCCGCTCTGTGGTGGCTTCCCTTGATGATACAATATGGTTTCACTTTCCACAACCCACAGGCTGTTATCCAGGGACCCGTGGAGTATTTAATCATTCTAGCCAAGACAGTAGGAGTTCCTGCCCTAATTTTCGCCATTTTGTGGGTAATTTTCATGATAAAGGGATTCAATAAGGTTAATATGGAAAAATGGCATAATCGCCTGTTGCGTAAGGAGATTTTACTAATCACGTGGATTTTATTTCTATTAATATTAAGTAATGCCTATTTACTGGGATTTTCCATACTTATAGATCGTATATTGAACTTCGCAGTCTTCCCCCTAATGCTTGTAGCTGCACTTGGCTTGGAACACATTCATTCTTTTAATAAAAAACTGGTTTATGACCGAATATACAAAGTTATAGTTATCCTTTTAATTATCTCCGCAGTTTTTTCAGGATTATTCTATGCTTTATCTGTAAAACCGCTGGTCAATGATTCTCAAAGAGACTTAGCTCAGTGGTTTGCGGATAATGGGGATGGAAAGAGCGTGGTGATGTCCCTAACTGAAGGACTTGATCCGGTGATTGTTTCGGTTTCCAGGCAACCAGTTTCCACGGGAGGTTACCAGCCAGGTATGGTTAAAGTCCTTGATCGAAACCTTTACTACAGTGGAAATTTCACTGAAGAAGATGTTAAGAGGGATAAAATTGGATACTTTGTGGAACAGTCTCCGATAAATCATCCCGGTTATTTCACCCTGGTTTACCAGAACAAAGATTATAAAGTCTGGAGGGTAGATATCTAGATTGAGTAGTTGGTGTTGATAAAAACCATCGAGTTTGATAACGGTATTTAGATCATAATTCCCTATTAATACAATGTCAAGAGCGGATTAAACATAGATTATTATTGTAAAATTAGGAATTAATTAATATAATCAATTTAAAATTAAATCAAACGTTTACATGAAAGTTTTACAGGAAGTGCTCTTATGAAAAAGTTATTCGGAACATTCGGAGTTAGAAGAATTGCCAATGAAGTATTAACACCTGAATTCGCATCAAAACTGGCTGTAGCATACGGAACACTGGTCAAAGGATGGGTAGCAGTTGGGGGAGATCCCAGAACATCCACTCCTCTCATAAAACACGCAGTTATATCTGGACTTCTCTCATCTGGATGTCAAGTGGTTGATCTGGGAATATTACCCACGCCTGCAGTACAATATGCAGTGCGGAATTACTACGATGGTGGAATCATAATCACTGCCTCCCACAACCCACCACAGTACAACGGGATTAAATTCGTAGATGAAGATGGAATAGGCATAGCCGAGGATATGGAACTTGAAATAGAGGACATGTATTTCAATGAAAACCCCGACAGGGTGGCATGGGATGAGATTGGTGACGTAACCACCAATCAGGGCCTGGTTGATGAGTACATTGATGAAGTGATACAGCGCGTGGACCACGATGCCATTAAAAAAGCCAATCTCAAGGTGATAGTGGATTGTGGTAGTGGAGCAGCCTGCTTCACCACACCATACATTCTCCGTAAACTGGGATGTGAGGTAACCACTTTAAACTGCCAGCCTGATGGTCACTTCCCTGGGAGAAACCCGGAGCCAACTGAGGACAATCTCCAGGAACTCATTAAAACAGTGAAAGCAACTGGGGCAGATCTGGGAATTGCCCATGATGGGGATGCTGATCGTACCATCTGCATAGATGAGAATGGAAACTTTGTAATGGGGGATAAAACCTTCGCACTGGTGGAAAAACAGTTACTAAAAGAAAACCAGGGAGGACTCATAGTAACCACCGTGGCCACATCCACTGCAATCTATGATATAGCCAAGGAATACGGTGGAACAGTAAAGGCAACAAGGGTTGGTGACCTTCTGGTTGCCAGGGAACTCAAAGAAAGCGATGGATTATTTGGTGGAGAAGAAAACGGAGGCCTTATTTTCCCTGACTTCGTTTTAGGTAGGGATGCTGCCCTATCCACTGCTAAAATTGTGGAAATCATGGCACTCACCAAAAAACCGTTATCTGAGCTGGTGGCGGAACTTCCAGCCTATCAGTCAGTGAAGATGAAAGTGGAATGTCCTGATGAACGTAAACAGGAAATAATGGATAAAATCGCCTTAGATACTAAGGAATATGAAATTGACACCACTGATGGAGTGAAGATTTTCCGGGATGAAGGATGGCTCATAATCAGACCATCCGGAACAGAACCAATCTTCAGATGCTTTGCAGAAGCTAAAAATACTGCTGATGCCACAAAAATGGCAGAATGGGGTATATCTATGGTTAATAAGCATTTGGGAAACTAATAAATTATTTTTGAGTAATTATTTTTTTCCTAACCTATTTTTACCTATTTTTCCTTTCTTTTTTGTCCAGGGTCATTAAAATAAAAGCCATAAAATTCGGCACAATAAGCGCATAATGGAAATTTCCCGTAACGGTAGCGGCTTCCATCCTCTTTATTCATATCAAACTTTTTACCGCAAGTGTAACAGATTTCGATTTTTTCAGCTTTTTTATTTTCTTCATTATCCTGAATGTTAACACCACCATGAATTATTAGTCTAAATTAGTCTATTTAATCATTTACAGGGAATGGATATGTCTGTGGTATTGTCAATGGTTTAATTTGGGTAGGTGATTGAGGTCATTCCTTTAGATTATTCCTTTAGATTAATTCTAATATTTATGGTTTGACTTTATCTATGGTTTAACTTCAGTGGGATTGTCATGGGAAAATCGAAAAATAAATTATGAACTCTGCACAAAAAATAAGATCATGAATAAAAAAAGAAAAATTGCCTGGGGGATTACGGGAAGCGGTGAAAAACTGGTGGAAACAGTAGAAATCATGCAACAGATGAGGGATGAATATCATAAACAATTCGACATCAGGGTGTTCATATCTAAGGCAGGAGACCAGGTTTTAAAATATTATAATCTCTCCAATACTTTGGAGACTAAATTCGATAAGACCTGGACTGAAATTAACTCTAATGCTCCCTTCCTGGCTGGACAGATTCAGCTGGGAAGATATGCATTCTTATTGGTGGCTCCGGCAACATCCAACACAGTGGCCAAGATATCACTGCGCATAGCAGACACCTTACTCACCAATGCGGCTATAATGGGTCAAAAAACTAACACACCACTTTACATCATGCCCACAGACTTCAGGGAAGGTATTGTCACTACCAAACTACCTAATGGTAAAGATTTGGAGTTGACCATAACCAAAGAGGATGCAGAGCACGTGGAAAAACTGTCAGCAATGGAAAGTACCAATGTATTTGAAAATCCTGAAGAAATCCCAGCTATATTCCGTGAGCATGCTGAAATGCTTAAGTGATCTTTTAAGTTATTATATAGGCTTTTGAAGATTTTTGGGGCATTTTAAGGTCTAAAAAGGGCGATTAAGCATGGCTATTAAATGGATTTTAAAGGCCCTAAATGAGTTTTTAAAGTCTTAAAGTAGTTCTTTTCGCAGTTGTAATGTAACACTGAACTTTTTGATTGGAAGGTCCTCATCTACGTCATCGTTGAAGGGTGAGATCCCCCTGAAATAGTATTCCACTGGTCCAGTATTATCAATATCCACAGGCACAGTTTCCATATCGTTTAGCGCATCAAAAAAATCGTGTATTTCCATTAATTTATCTTCAGGGCCACTGAATTTAACAATCATGGCTCCTTCTCTTCTGTTTTGGAGTGATATGTATTTGTCATCCACATCTATGGGTTTATCTTTCTTTTTACTCCCACTAACCCTATGAAATACAATATTTGCCATAATATAACCCCCTAAACTGTTTTATGCTGTATATTAATTGTTTTTTCTGGAATATAAAATTTGAGATATTGAATGATATTATCAACTGGATTCAAGAATATGGATTTCAAGAATATTAAATAATGATTTTAGATAATCCTTAGGATTTGGCTGTTTATAAAAAGAACATTTTTAAGAGAATAATTAAGTTTTTTTAGAAAATAAAAAAATAGTAAAAATTAAAGGTCTCGGTATTGAGATAATAGTCAATTATTCTTTAATTATAATTTATAACCTATTTTTCGGAGGAATTTATGCCTATCAGTTACATCTTCTTCAGTCTCAATACCTTGTGGTTTGGATCCATCAACAACTCCAATTATTCCCCTTCCCTGTTTAGTTTCCACAATCAGAACCTGTACTGGGTTGGCAGTGGCGCAGAAAAGATTAACCACCTCAGGCACATCCTTGATTCGTTGAGTCAGATTTAGGGGGAATGCTTTAGCCAGGAAGATCAGGAAACTATGACCACAGGCTAACTCCAGCATTTTTTCACCGGCTAGCTTCTCCAGATCTTCATTGTTTCCTGCGGTTCTTACCAAGCAGTCTCCTGAAGCCTCTCCAAATGCAAGGCCAAACTCTGCCTGGGGTACAGTGTTTACTATGGCCTCGTAAAGGTCTTCTACAGTTTTTATGAAGTGGCTCTGCCCTAAAATAAGATTACAATCTTTTGGTGCTTCCAGTATAACCATTTTGATATCCATTTCCATATCAATCCCCTCTAATTTTAGGTTAACATTATATTGATATGAATTACATTCACATGAAATTATTTTCTGCACATGAATTATTTTGAGTTGTATATTTAATATTTTGAGTTATACTGTTTAATAATTGGGGTTCATGGCATGTTAATTTAACTTTTCAATGGATTGTTTCACAGGGATTATCTCCCATTTCAAGGGATTATTTCCCATTATTTTGAAGATTTTTTACAGGTTATTCTGGTCATTGGTAATTTATTTATAGTAGCAAAATTAAATTGTCATTAACAATCATTATAAAATTGGTGTAAAATTATAGATATAAGATGGGGCATATATCCAAAGAGATAAAAATTGAACTATCTTATATGGACATATTAAAATAAAATCCTGTTAGTTTTATAAACCATTGGCAAACTAGCCAAAGGCTTGATTAAAAAGGCTTAAATCACATTTAATGTGAGGTTTTAGTTATGAAAGAGAAGATGAAGGAAATCGGGCTGAGAATAACAGAACTTCGAGATCTCTCGGATATCAGCATTCAGGACATGGCAGATTACCTGCATATTCCCCTGGAAACCTACCAGGAGTATGAAACAGGGAAAAAAGACATCCCTGCCAGCATCCTCTACGAAATCGCTCATAAAATGGAAGTGGACATGGGTTTGCTATTAACTGGAGAAGAAACCCGGATGCACATTTTCAGTGTAACCAGAAAGGGAAAAGGAGTGGAAGTGGGCCGCAGAAAACAGTACCAGTACGAAAATCTTGCTGAAAAATTCATACACAAAAAAGCAGAACCCTTTATTGTCACTGCAGAACCTAAAAATGATGGAATGAAACCTACTACCAATTCACATCCTGGACAGGAGTTTGATTACGTTTTAGAAGGTGTGTTGAAAATTTACATACACGATAATGAGATCATTCTCAATGAAGGGGATTCAATTTTCTTTGATTCCTCCTATGAGCATGCTATGGAAGCTCTGGAAAGTAAACCAGCCAAATTCCTGGCAATTGTACTGTAAATGGATTAAAACAATACTAAAATTGATTATAAATTATAAAAATCCAATATAATTTAAAATACCCCTTAAAAATTAATAAATAATTATTGATTAAAATAACTGGTGATAAAAATGTCATCTTTACTTGAAAAATTCGTTTCACAGGTAGATTTTGAGTCTTATCCTGATTTTAAGGATAATTTCCGTATAAAAATACCTGAAAACTTCAACTTTGCCTATGATGTTGTGGATGAATATGCCAGATTGTATCCTGAAAAAGTGGCCATGGTATGGTGCAACGATGATACTGAACATATATTCACCTTTAAAGACCTGAAAGAATACTCTGATAGAGCTGCCAACTTCTTCGCCCAGCAGGGCATAAAAAAGGGAGACCGGGTAATGCTCACCTTAAAAAGCCGTTATGAGTTCTGGTTCTGCATCCTGGCCCTGCACAAATTGGGTGCCATAACCATCCCCGCCACCCACATGCTCAAAACCAGGGATATCGTTTACCGCATAAAAAATGCAGGTATCAAAATGGTGGTTTGTATAGCTGAAGATGGAGTACCGGGATATTTCGATGAAGCCCACCTAAAATTGGAAGACACTACTTTTTTAAAGGCAATGGTGGGTGGTGATGATAGAGAAGGATGGTTCAACTTCCACAAAGAAATTGAGAAGGCATCCCCTGAATTCCAGCGCCCTACTGGAGAGGAAAACACTCAAAACGAGGATATCGAGCTTATTTACTTCTCTTCTGGAACCACAGGCCTGCCCAAGATGATCATGCACGATTTTACTTACCCTCTGGGTCATATAATAACCGCAAAATATTGGCAAAACGTTATAGAAGATGGATTGCACTACACTGTGGCGGACACTGGCTGGGCCAAGGCAATGTGGGGCCAAATATACGGGCAATGGATCTCAGGCACTGCCATCTTTGTATACGACTATGAACGATTCGATGCAGCAAAAATGCTGGAAAAGGCTTCTTATCATGGAGTAACTACATTCTGTGCACCACCCACCATATACAGATTCCTCATAAAAGAAGATCTATCTCAGTATGACTTTTCAACCTTAAAATACGCGGTAACTGCTGGAGAACCCCTGAACCCCGAGGTATACAATAAATTCCATGAATTCACTGGCTTGAGTTTAAGGGAAGGATTCGGCCAGACAGAATGCGTAGTCTGCATTGCCAACTTCCCCTGGATAAAACCCAGACCGGGATCCATGGGGAAACCCTCACCAGAATATAACATCCAGATCATGAATAATGAGGGTAATGAGTGCGATGTGGGTGAAGAAGGAGAAATAGTAATAAAAACTGCCGATGGTAAACCCCCAGGTTTATTCTGCGGATACTACAAGGAAGAGAATAAAACAGAAGCTGCCTGGTACGATGGATACTACCACACCGGTGACACCGCCTGGAAGGATGAAGATGGCTATCTCTGGTTCGTGGGACGTAACGATGACATGATAAAAAGTTCAGGATACCGTATTGGTCCTTTCGAAGTTGAAAGTGCAGTGATATCTCATCCAGCTGTCCTGGAATGTGCCATTACCGGAGTCCCTCACTCAGTAAGGGGGCAGGTGGTAAAAGCCACCATAGTACTAACTGGGGACTATGAACCCACTCCTGAACTGGCCAATGAAATTCAAAACCATGTTAAACAGGTAACTGCACCATACAAATATCCTCGAGTGGTGGAATTTGTGGATGAACTGCCCAAAACCATCAGTGGAAAAATCCGCCGGGTAGAAATCCGGGAAAAAGATGAAAAAGAATAATAAAGTGTTTTATGTAGGGTAGTGGCTATTGGAATGAAAATGATTTATTGCCATTTAAACCCTTTTCCCGATTTTTTAAGGTTTAATACAGATTAATATTGTATATTGAAGTTAAGGATGATATGAATCATGACAAATCGCAAGAAAGAACCTTATCCGGTTTTCAATGAACTGGAATGTAAGGCATGTGAACGTTGCATACTCGCCTGCCGTGCAGGTGTCCTCAAAATGAGTGAAGACATCAATGAACGTGGTTACCATTATGCAGAATACACTGGAAAAGGATGCACTGGTTGCGGGGACTGCTATTACACCTGCCCGGAACCTCTGGCTGTGGAAGTTCACATACCTCGAAGATCCCGAAACAAAGATCAAAAAACAAATAATGACCAAGGGGATAAGGAGGAAGAAAAATGACTATACAGCTAATAAAAGGCAACACTGCAGTTATCGTCGGGGCAATGTATGCAGGCTGTGATTGCTTCTTCGGATACCCCATCACACCAGCATCCGAGGTCTTACACGAAGCCTCACTCTACTTCCCTAAAGTAGGCCGGAAATTCGTACAGGCTGAATCAGAGGAAGCCTCCATAAACATGGTTTATGGGGCAGCTGCAGCCGGCCATAGGGTCATAACTGCCTCTTCAGGGCCTGGAATCAGTCTTATGCAGGAGGGTATATCCTTCCTTGCAGGAGCAGAACTTCCATGCGTCCTGGTGGATATCATGCGTGCTGGTCCTGGTCTGGGGAACATTGGACCAGAGCAGGCAGACTACACTCAGCTGGTTAAAGGAGGGGGGCATGGAAACTACAGAAACATTGTCCTGGCCCCTAACTCTGTTCAGGAGATGTGTGACTTTACCATGAAGGCTTTCCAACTGGCAGAGAAGTACCGTAACCCTGCAGTGGTCCTGGCAGATGGAGTACTGGGTCAGATGGTGGAAAGACTCCACTTCCCATCAGAAGCCTTAACCCCAACCTATGACGAGTCATGGGCTGTCAGGGGCAACCGTGAAACAAAAGGAAACCTGGTAACCAGCATATTCCTGGACTTCGACCAGCTTGAAGATTTTAACTACCGTTTACAGGATAAATACCAGGCCATCCGTGAAAACGAGGTGGATTACGAGGAATACATGATGGATGATGCTGATATTATCCTGGTAGCCTATGGTATAAGCAGTCGTGTGGCCCGTTCAGCAGTGGACATGGTTCGAGCCGAGGGTATAAAAGCAGGACTCTTCCGTCCTAAAACATTATTCCCATTCCCAGAAGAACCTCTAAAACAAATAGCCTCAAGTAAAGATTGTCAATTTTTATCAGTGGAAATGAGTAATGGTCAGATGCAGGAAGATATAACACTGGCAATTGGTTGCCAGCGTCAGGTGGAACTGGTGAACCGAATGGGTGGAAACCTAATAGACCAAAAAAGTATCATAGATAAAATCCATGAAATGGCAGGTGATAACTGATGACACTTGATAAAACCATGGATGAAGGTAAAGAAGTAAAAATGGATGAAAAAGTCCTTAAAAAACCGGTATCTATGCTGGATGAGTTTCCCCGTAAAGGTGGGAGTGCACCTACTGCCACTCATTACTGCCCGGGTTGTGGCCATGGAATACTCCACAAGCTCATAGGAGAGGCTCTAGATGAACTGGGAATACAGGACCGCACAGTCATGACCAGTCCAGTGGGATGTGCAGTTTTCGCATATTACTACTTTGACTGTGGACATGTTCAGGTGGCACACGGACGTGCACCTGCAGTGGGAACAGGAATTTCCCGTGCAGAAGAAGAAGCAGTGGTAATGTTATATCAGGGAGATGGAGATCTGGCATCAATAGGATTGAATGAAACTATCCAGGCTGCTAATCGGGGAGAAAAAATGGCAGTGTTCTTTGTAAATAACACGGTCTACGGAATGACTGGTGGACAGATGGCACCAACCACCCTGGTGGGTGAAGTCACTGTGACTTGCCCTGAGGGCCGGGACCCCCGTTACACGGGTTATCCTATGCATATGGCAGAATTACTGGATAACTTGGAAGCACCCATCTTCATTGAACGTGTCTCTGTTTCCGATCCTAAAAATATCCGCAGAGCTAAAAGAGCAGTGAAAAAAGCCCTTGAAGTTCAAAGAGATAGTAAAGGATATGCATTTGTAGAAGTACTCTCACCATGTCCCACCAACCTCAGAATGGACGCCCAGGCAACAGAAGATTTCGTTAACAATGAAATGGCCAAAGAATTCCCACTAAAAAACTTCCGAGATAAAAGAAGCCAAACAGAAACCCTGTGTCGTGCAGTTAGCGATTTTTCACAGGAAGCACTGGAAGACATCTTCGAAGTTCAGGATGATACATCATGGGAGGCCCGTGATGATCCATCATTCCCTAGAAAGGTGGTTCGAATTGCAGGATTCGGAGGTCAGGGAGTTTTAAGTATGGGACTTACCCTGGCACAGGCTGCCTGTAATGACCAGCGCCATGTATCATGGTATCCATCCTACGGACCAGAGCAAAGGGGAGGAACCTCAGACTGCACAGTGGTCATATCAGGTGAACCCATAGGCTCCCCTGTACTTCAAACCTCCGATGGCCTGGTGGCAATGAACAAACCTTCCATGGAAAAATTCGCATCCAGAGTTAGGGAAGGTGGAATTATCATCTACGAAAGCAGTATTGGTGAGTTTGAAACCCCAAAAGGACTCAGAACCCTGGCTATACCTGCCCGTAAGATAGCCAAGAATCATGGTGTAAAAAGAGCTGCTAACACGGCAATGCTTGGCGTTATAATGGAATTAGGTTTAACTGGTCTTCCTAAACATGTTTTTACCGAAGCAGTGGAACACACCTTCCGTAGAAAACCTAAACTGGTGCCAGCCAACCTGGAAATACTGGAAGCGGGAGCAGAGTGGGCCCGGGAAAACCTTAAGAAATGAAAAATATTATGGAGAGAAAATAGTATAGAATCTGGTTAAAATAGGAATAATCCTTATTTTAACTCTCTCTTATTCTTTTTGATAACTACAGTACTTTTTTGTTAATATGTCCTATAATTGCTTTTTATTTTATCTCCTAAAACCTTTTTAAGAATATTAAAGTATATTTTTATATTCATTTTATTTTTTTGGGGATTTTTATTCCAATTTTTCTTACCTTCCTGGAATGTGCAAATTTTAAGTAAATTGTGGATCATATTGTTAACCATAAAAAAAAGCACGGATTCAAAATTGAATTGAATTCAGGGGATAATGGTTTTAAGGGGTGAAATAATGCCTGTTTTTCTAAAAGAAGAAGATATATCCCTGGTTCTCTGTGGTGAGGCAGGGCAGGGAATCCAGACAGTAGAGGCAATACTGGCCCAGGCTGTAAAACAAAGCGGATACAACATTTTCTCAACCAAAGAATACATGTCAAGGGTTAGAGGGGGTCAAAACTCCACTGAAATAAGAGTATCATCTCATAGGGTTGCCTCCTATGTGGATCGAATTGACATCCTACTGGCACTAAGTTCTGGGGCAGTAAATCACCTCAAGGACAGAATTTCATCTGATACTCTGATTATAGGAGATCCAGAGCACCTTAAATCAGTGAAGGATAATAAAATTTTTGATTCTGTTTCTGGACCTAATTTTATAGAGATCCCACTTATGGAAACTGCCCAGGAGATGGGAGGGCCGATATTTGCCAATGTAATTGCAGCTGGGGTTCTGTCCTGTCTGTTGAATATTCCTCAGGAAATATTTGACGGTCTCATCAGTGACATGTTCACCAGGAAAGGTCAGGAAATACTTCAAAAAGACTTAAAAGCTGGTGAAGCAGGTTACAATATTGGTAAAAGTTTAATGGAATCTGAAACAGAGGAATCTAAAACAGACGCAATCCACCTTTCATTACAGGGAGAGTCCTCAGTACGTGATGAACTCCTGATAAATGGTATTGATGCAGTTGGTTTTGGATGCCTTGCCGGAGAATGCCGATTCATGTCATCCTATCCCATGACTCCATCCACTCCGCTGCAGAACTTCCTGGCAGGTAATGCACATGAATTTGAACTGATATATGAACAGGCAGAGGATGAAATAGCAGCCATCAACATGGCGCTGGGAGCCTCCTACGCTGGAGCCAGGAGCATTGTCGCCACATCAGGAAGTGGATTTGCCCTGATGGAAGAGGGAGTGGGCCTGGCAGGAATGATAGAAACACCCATAGTCATATACCTTGGCCAGAGACCAGGACCTGCAGTGGGACTACCCACCCGTACCAGCCAGGAAGACCTGAACCTGGCACTCTACTCTGGGCCAGGAGAATTCCCACGGATAATATTTGCCCCTGGAAAACTGGAAGATGCATTCACCCTCACACATCACGCTTTCAACATGGCTGAGAAGTACCAGATACCAGTTTTCATTCTATCGGATCAGTACTTCGCAGATTGCTACTACAACATAACCTCCCTTCCTCTCGAAGAGGTGGAAACTGAGAATTATTTGGTTAAAACCACTCCTGAATACAAAAGATACCTAATTACTCATGATGGGGTTACTCCACGGGGAATACCAGGATATGGTGATGGACTGGTAATTGCAGATTCAGATGAGCATGATGAAGAAGGTCATATCACCGAAGACCTTAAAATAAGGACACAGATGGTTGATAAAAGATTACAAAAGATGGAACAGATTACAAAAGATGCAGTTGCCCCGGAACTGGTTGGAGGAGATGATTACCATAGCCTGATCATTGGATGGGGTTCCACCTACTGGCCCATCAGGGAAGCTCTGGAAAATATTAGCAGGAATCATCCTGATGAAAAAATTGGTTTTCTCCATTTCAAACAAGTGTATCCATTCCATAAATCAGTGGAGGGTTACCTTGAAAAAGCAGATGATGTTATCATTCTAGAGAACAATGCCCAGGGACAGCTGGCCAACCTCATAAAACTGGAAACAGGATTTGAAATACAGGAAAAATTCTTAAAATATGATGGAATGCCTTTTTCAGTGGAGGAAGTGGAGAAAAGGATAAGGAAGTTCATGGGAATTGATGATGAGGGCAATATGGGAGCCGATGATGCTGAGGATTTAGGGGAGGTGTTAAAATGAAACCAAAGGACTTTGACATGCCTGATGCAGATGTGGCCTGGTGTCCGGGATGTGGGAACCTGTCCATCCTGCGCAACCTCAAAACAGCCCTAGCTGAACTGAAAATACAACCAGAAAACCTGGTTTTTGTATCAGGTATTGGCCAGGCTGGTAAACTCCCTCACTACATCAAAGGAAATGTGTTCAATGGATTACATGGAAGGTCATTATCTCCAGCAACTGGCATAAAAGCAGTTAATCCTGAGTTAACAGTTATTGATGTTAGTGGTGATGGTTGTATGTATGGGGAGGGGGGAAACCACTTCATGCACACCATACGCCGTAACCCTGATATCACCAACCTGGTGCACAACAACATGGTCTACGGCCTCACCAAGGGACAGGCATCACCTACCAGTCAAAAGGACTTCAACACACCGCTACAGGTGGATGGAGTTTTCCTTGAACCTTTTAACCCACTGGCCGTGGCCATAGCACTAGATGCATCATTCGTAGCCAGAACATTCAGCGGAGACCGTAAACAATCCATTGAAATCTTCAAAGCTGCCATAAAACACAAAGGATATGCTCTGGTGGACATATTCCAACCCTGTGTAACCTTTAACAAGGTAAACACCAGGAGCTGGTTCAGGGAACACACCTACGACCTGGAAGATGACCACGATCCACTGGACCGGAATGAAGCCTTCCGCAGGGCCACTGAAACCGGAGAATATCCACTAGGCATCTTTTACCAGAATCCTGATAAAAGAACATTTGAAGAAAACCTGAGTGTGTACCAGGATAAAAAATCACCATTATTCCAGCGAAAACTCGACATGGATAAAATCAGGTTGCTACTGGACACTAAAAGATGAATGATTAAATATCCTGTTTCAATTAGTTATGAAAACAGATGATATGTTTTATGTAAACAAGTTTGGTAAACCAGTGAATTTAAAAGAGGTGCAAAATGAGGAAGATCAGAATATTATCATGGAACGTCAATGGAATCAGGGCTGCACACAGAAAAGGATTCAAGGACTGGTTAATGAAAGATAAACCAGATATCTTATGCATCCAGGAAACTAAAGCTCATCGGAAACAGTTTCCTAAGGATATCCAGAACCTTGATGAATATCATTTATACCTCTCCGAAGCACAACGCAAGGGATACAGTGGGGTCGCCACTTACACACAATTAAAACCTGAAAAAGTGGAAAACGGCTTTGGAATTCCCAAATTCGATAGTGAAGGCCGTACCTTAATAACTGATTATGGAGATTTTGTACTGTTTAACATTTACTTTCCCAATGGGAAAATGTCTCCAGAGCGCCTTCAATACAAAATGGATTTCTATGACTCCTTCCTGGACTATGCTGATGCATTGAAGGAAGAAGGAAGAAACATTGTGGTCTGTGGGGATGTGAACACTGCTCATAACGAGATAGACCTGGCACGCCCCAAAGAAAATGAGAAAATATCAGGATTTTTGCCAGAAGAACGGGAATGGCTGGATAGATTCCTCAGTCATGGTTACGTGGATACATTCCGTGAACTCAACCCTGGACCTGAAAACTACACATGGTGGAGCTACAGAACACGTGCCAGGGAACGGAACGTTGGCTGGAGACTGGATTACTTCTTTGTGAACCAGGAATTCATGGATAATGTAGAATCTGCCTACATACTTTCTGATGTTATGGGCTCTGACCACTGTCCAGTGGGGATAGACATAAAACTGAAAGACTAACTGGCCACTTTTTGATTGGAAACTGATTGTATTAATAAAAGTAATGCAGGAAGGAAAAATAATAGCTGGAAGGATAAAAATGGATAAATTCGAGGAAAAAATGGATAAATTATCTTCAGAAGGCCTGTCTGATTCAGAGATTGGGAAAAAACTTTTAGATGAAATGGGAGATCTCTGCATCTGTCCAGACTGCCCCATGTACAACCAGTGCGCCCAGGAGAAATACGAAGGACTTTACTGTATACTGGGTAAATCAGAATGCAACCTGGAAGAAGATGACTGTATATGTCCAGATTGTGAAGTAGCAGAAAATTTGGAACTTAAAAATGATCTCTTCTGTCTTAATGGTTCGGAAAAAGAATTGAGAGAGAATTAAATCAGAGATTCTTTCCTATATTTCCTATTTTACTTAATCAACCAATAAAATTCTTTATTTTATTTTCTTTTCTAGTTTTATGGGATTTTTATAGATTTTTATCTTAGAATTACCAACCAATAATCAGTAAGGATTATATTAAATTTAAATTTGAGATTATGGTGTGAGGAAGGAATGGAATATTTGAATTAATAAGAATGAATAGAATGGTTGAATTAATAAAAAGATTATAGAAATATTGTAAATAAAGAATATGAAAGGAATGATAAATCTATCAAAATTCACTTTATCCAAGAAAATTAGAGGGATGCTATGAGTTATCGTGGAAGAGCCAAAGAATTTCTAAAATCACAGAATATTTCCATTGGAGACATTATCTCCGTAAAAAAAGATGACACTGAATACAGGGGCATGCTCCTGGACCGGGCCGAAGATGCTGATGAATTACACATCGTACTGAAGATGGACAGTGGTTACAACGTGGGTATTGCCCTGAATGGATCAGATGTCAAACTCCTTGAAAAGGGTGATAAACCTGAAATAAATCTCCCACCACTGGATATACAGCGGGACCCTGAAAAGATGGATGTATCCATTATATCCACCGGGGGAACAGTGGCATCCATCATTGATTATAAGACCGGGGCAGTTCACCCTGCATTCACCGCCGATGATCTTTTAAGGGCCACTCCTGAACTTTTAGATGAGGCCAACATCAGTGGAAAGGCCATAATGAACATCTTAAGCGAAAACATGAAACCAGAATTTTGGGTTCAGGCTGCCAGGGCAGTGGCTGATGAAATCCATGGGGGTGCTGATGGTGTGGTAGTAGCCCATGGAACGGATACCATGCACTACACTGCAGCTGCTCTAAGTTTCATCCTGGAGACACCAGTTCCCATAATCATCACCGGTGCCCAGAGAAGCTCGGATCGACCATCTTCCGATGCATTCTTAAACCTGATGAGTTCAGTGGCCATGGCCAAGTCAGACGTAGCCGAGGTCACAGTCTGCATGCACGCCACAGAAAATGATAACAAGGCACACATCCACCGGGGAACCAGGGTCCGTAAAATGCACACCAGCCGCAGGGACACCTTCAACAGCATTAACAGCCCTCCACTGGCCAAGGTAAAGGATGGCAAGGTTAAAATTATTGATAAAACATTCAACTACCGTAAAAGGGGAGAGTGCCAGCTGGAAGTCAATGACTCACTGGAGGAAAAGGTGGGCTTTATAAAAAGTTACCCTGGAATAGCTGCCGAACTCCTGGATTACCATATTGATAAGGGGTACAAAGGTATTTTAATGGAAGGTACCGGTCTGGGGCACTGCCCGGATCACCTGATCTCCCCATTACAACGGGCTGCAGATGAAGAGATCCCGGTGGTTATGACTTCGCAGTGTCTTTATGGTCGTACCAACCTCAACGTGTACAGTACCGGTCGTAAACTACTATCTTCTGGTGTTATCTCAGTGGGGGACATGCTGCCAGAGACTGCCTACGTGAAACTGGTATGGGCATTGGGGCAGACTAACAAATTGGAAGAAGTTAAAACGATAATGCAAACTAGTCTGAAGGGAGAAATGGATGAGAAATCATCTTCCAAGTACTTCCTGCGAGATTACGGGGAATAAGATGGAGTCATGGTGATTGAAATGGATAATGAAATAGATTACGAGAAACTGGGCCTTATGATGGGTTTGGAGATACACCAGCAGCTTAACACAACTAAAAAGCTCTTCTGTCCCTGTGAATGCGAACTCACCGATAAAAAACCAGACTACCATGTTCTAAGGTATCTGAGGCCCACCCAGAGTGAACTGGGTAAAATAGATCGGGCTGCCTTTGAAGAGTCACGCCGTGAACTCACCTTCCTCTATGATGCTTATCCTCATCACACTTGCCTGGTGGAGACTGATGATGAGCCACCACATCCATTGAATCAGGAGGCACTGGAGATAGGCCTTATAATTGCAACCCTCCTTAACATGACGGTGGTTGACGAGTTCCACACCATGCGAAAACAGGTAATTGATGGAAGTAACACAGGAGGATTCCAGAGAACAGGTTTACTGGCAATTCAGGGACACATGGACACACCATACGGTAAGGTTGTCATTGAAAATCTCTGTCTGGAGGAAGATGCCGCCCGAAGAATGGGGCAAAGGAAAGGAAAGGTGGAATTCCGCCTGGACCGTCTGGGAATACCTTTACTGGAGATAACCACGGACCCTTCTATGAATCGACCGGAACAGGTGCGGGAAGTGGCCTATCAGATTGGTCAGGTTCTGCGCAGTACCAAGGTAAAACGTGGCCTGGGAACCATACGTCAGGATCTGAATATTTCCATCCGGGAAGGGGCCCGGGTTGAAGTGAAGGGAGTGCAGGATCTGGACTCCATGGAACAACTGGTGAAAAATGAGGTCACACGCCAGCTTAAACTCCTGGAAATCAGGGATGAACTTAAAAAAAGAGATGCACAGGTTGAAGACCAGATATATGATCTAGGGGAAACCTTAAAGGACACAGAATCCAAGATCATTGCCAATGCCCTTAAAAAAGGTGGAAAAGTTTTAGCAATCAAATTAAAAGGTTACACAGGATTAATTGGTAAAGAAGTCCAGCCGGGTAGAAGATTTGGAACTGAACTGGCAGGATATGCCAAAAAAATGGGAGTAGCAGGTATATTCCACACTGATGAACTACCAGCCTACGGAATAACTTCCCATGAAGTAGAACTGATTAACGGGTTCCTGAAAATTGGGGAAAAGGATGCATTTATCCTGGTTGCAGATGAAGGAGATAAGGCCAGAAATGCCCTGGAAGAAGTGCAGAGAAGGGCTAAAATGGCTGCAGATGGTGTTCCCGAAGAAACCAGGAAAGCATTGGATGATGCCAACACCGAGTACCTCCGCCCACTTCCCACAGCCAGCAGGATGTACGTGGAAACTGATATTCCCACCCAGATGGTTTCCCGAGAACTCCTGGAACACGTCCAGGCCAATCTTCCAGAACTTCCCAAAGAAAAAGAGGCCCGTATAATAGGTGAATACAATTTAAGTGAAGATCTAGCACACCAGCTAGTGCGACAGAACAGAACAGAACAGTTTGAAGAAATTGTTGCAGAATGTGGGGTTGAACCGACAACTGTGGCTTCACTACTGGCTTACACTCTCAAAGAACTCAGAAGGGAAGGCCTGGATGTGGAAAATCTCTCGGATAGTCTGAAGGGAACATTCCAGTTACTGAAACAGGGCAAAATATCCAAGGATGCGGTATCAGATGTGCTGGTGGGAGTTTTGAAGGAAAACTGGACTCCTGAAGAGGCTGCTGGAAATTTAAATCTGTTAATGCTTTCAGAAGAAAACGTCAGGGACATAATCGTGGAGATAGTATCTTCCAATGAAAAATTGATTACCGAAAGGAAAATGGGTGCCATGGGGTCCCTGATGGGAATGGCAATGAAAGAACTCAAGGGAAAAGCAGATGGTAAACTGGTGAACAAATTTTTGAAGGAAGAAATACAAAAATATCTATGAAGTAAGTGGAGAGTTTTTATATGGAAGAATACGATCTGATTATCATTGGGGGAGGACCTGCCGGATTAACTGCAGGAATATACGCGGGAAGGCAGGGAATGAATGCAGTAATACTGGAAAGGATGACTGGGGCAGGCTCCGGTTATATGGTTCCAATAATGGAAAACTACCCTGGTTTTGATGTGATATCTGGAAAGGAACTACTGGAGAAGATGAGAAAACAGGTGGAAAAACACATCCCTATTAAAAACATGGAAGAAGTTCGAAAAATCAGTAAAAATGATCCCTCTGGTATTCTAGTAACCACCACTAAAGGAGAATATAATGCAAAGGCTGTGATGATATCCACAGGAAGTCATCACAGAAGACTGAATGTGCCGGGTGAGTTTGAATTCCTTGGTCGTGGAGTTTCGTATTGTGCTACCTGTGATGGACCTTTATTCATGGGTAAGAATGTGGTAGTAGTAGGGGGAGGAAATGCCGCAGTTCAGGAAGCAATTTACTTAAAAGACCTCGGTTGCAATGTAACCATCATACACCGTAGAGACAAGTTAAGGGCTGAAAAATATCTTCAGAATAAATTAAAAGAACACGAAATCCCCGTAATCTGGGATTCGGCAGTGAAAGAGATAAAAGGTGAACAGGCAGTTAATAGTGTATCTCTCCTCAACCTCAAAAGCCAGGAGGAGAATGATTTACCCATACATGGGGTATTCATTGCAGTGGGAGATGAGCCCCTTAATCAAGTAGCCCTAACTGCAGGTGTGGAACTTGACAAAGGAGGTTACATAGTAACTGATAAGTACCAGAGAACCAACATCCCTGGAATTTACGCTGCTGGAGATATAACAGGTGGAATCAAACAATGGGTTGTGGCCTGTGCTGAAGGAGCGGTGGCAGCATTAATTGCCTTTGTAGAGGTAATGGAAGAATCTGAAGATAAATAAAACTTTCTGATGATTAATATCCAAAATTAAATTATTTTAGCTATTTTACAGGATAACATGAAAAAAAAGATAAAATTCGGCCCAGCTGGCAATCCAATAGGGTTCAATGGTCAAACAGTCAATGTTTGTGACTATATCAGTGATATTGGTTTAGAAGCCTATGAATATCAGGCCACCTATGGAGTGAAAATTCAAAAACAATCTGGTCTTAAACTGGGTGAAAATGCCAGGTCTAACAATGTAATGATTTCAATGCATGGACCTTACTACATTAACTTATCTGCACAGAAGGATGATGTATTAGAGAGATCCATTGAACGCCTGGTCCAATCTGCCAGGGCTGC
The DNA here is from genome assembly GCA_000309865.1 of Methanobacterium sp. Maddingley MBC34. Taxonomy (NCBI): domain Archaea; kingdom Methanobacteriati; phylum Methanobacteriota; class Methanobacteria; order Methanobacteriales; family Methanobacteriaceae; genus Methanobacterium; species Methanobacterium sp. Maddingley MBC34. Next base: position 43,609 of record AMGN01000006.1, read on the forward strand.
AGAATGGATGGGAGCCTATCGTATTGTTTTCCATCCCGGATTTTACACAAAATACACACCAGAACAGGCGTTGGATAGATGTAAAGGAGCAATCAATGAGCTTTTGGAAAAATTGGATTCTCTGGGAATAAAAAAATTCACCTTCGCACCGGAAACCACTGGAAAAAGATCACAACTGGGTAACCTGGATGCTATCATTGACATATGCCAGTCCTTTGACCATTTCTCCCCTACAATAGATTTTGCCCACCTTCACGCCAGGGGAAGGGGTTGCATAAAAGGAGCAGATGATTACCATAATATACTGACCAGATTAGAAGAAGGATTGGATGGAATCGGCAAAGGTAAGGAAGCACTTCACTGCCACTTCACCCGGATCGAGTACACTGATGCCGGTGAAAGAAAACACCACGTTCTAATGGAAGAAGAATACGGCCCACCTCTGGAACCTCTACTTCAGGAACTGGTTGATTGCGGTTGGGATGCCACTATTATCTGTGAAACCCCGCTACTGGAGCAGGATGCACTGGTGATGAAAAAGACTTATAAAAACATTTTAGATGGTTAAATATTTTTATTTTATTCCTTGTTGGGACTTTTAGCCAGGATTTAGCTATAATATCCCTAAATTTCTATTTTAGAAGAAGAGTCTTTTGTCAGTAAATAAACAATTTTCATGGTAATTAAGGATAAATGATTAACAGTTATATGCTGATTAAGCAATAATACTATCAAAGATTGATATTGGTGGTTGAATGGAAGAGCAGTTCTTGGTTAAAAGTTTAATGAAAGATGATTCTGCTGAAGAAGATCATTTACTACTGTTAGTTAATAATTTAATTGAAGAATACATTTTAACCAAAATTATCAATGAATTTACTGATGAAGATGTGGATTATTTAAAGGTAAAAGATCGCCAATTGAGATGGTTAGCTGCTAAAGCAAGATTTCGGGCGGTTAAGATAAAATAGTATTCATGAACTTTTTTTTATTTGTGTGTGGGGTTAGTTTTTTACTCTTTTTAGTCAATATGCAGCTATTCAATTACAAAACGACAGTGTTTATCTCCTAGAGCGTAACATTTGGTTTCTTTAACTCTGGTTTTTTCATTATTGTACCGGCTGAATAATGATTCAAGAATTCCGCTGTCAAAGGCACAGGCAGGCCTACCCAAATAAGGCAGTCCACTGCATTCAAAACAGTCTTGGACACTTATGGTTAAGGGTTTGAGGGTTTTAACTTCTACAGTTCCCAGGCTGTGTGTCTGCCAAAAATTGGCAATGTTTCCCAGGAAGGTATCCCTATCTGGATCTTTAACTTTTTCATAAAGGGCTTCTCCCACCTTTAAACCTGCTTCGTGAAGTATGGGGTCTATATCCACTCCCTGGGTGAGCAGTGAAATCCGGATGGTGTGAAATATCAGACGGAAGAACTCAAAGGGATCATTTTCACTTGAAATGTACCTCTGGATGTAGGCAGAAATATCCTCCTGAAGTTGTTCTCGTTGCAATTTGCCGATGTATTCCGATTGGATGAAAAATATCTTTTTCCTAGCATCTTTAGGATCCACACGGGAGCTGATTATACCTTCTCTAGACATGGATTTGAGATGACTGGATACAGTTGATTTGGCACGTCCCGAGAACTTTACTATCTCATCAAAGCTTAGATCACCCTCACGGAGCATGGATAAAATCTTCACCCTGACTGGGCTTTTAACTGCCTTTACACCTTCGGGGGTAGCGAAAAGTTCGATCTGGATATTTTCAGATCCATAAACGTGATCATTCTCGTTCATGCCATTGTTAATATCTCTTGTGTCCTGATTTATGTTATTTTTTACCATTTTTCATCCTATTGAATTTGTTTGCCATTATTGGGGATATTTCATGTTATACTATTTATTCATTGCTTTGATTTATTGTCCTCTTTCACAGCGGAAGCACGTGTCAGTTTCCCGATCAGTTTTGAAGGTTATGCCACATTTTTTACAAGTAACATCCTTCAGGGAAGATTTTTTATCAATGATTTCCAGTGCACATGAACACTTCCAACCCATTTTACCTTTCAAAGCCTGTTCAAATGCTTTATCTTCATCAGATTCATTTTTAGACATATATAATCCTCCTTTGGTTGTGAATTTTCTACAATAGTTTGGTTTCAGTTGTGGGTCTGGGAACCTTAACTACCAGAAAGCGTAGTGTCTCAGCACTCTCATTATACCAGCAGTGCGGAATACCTGCAGGGCTATTTACTAACACATCTTTTTCAACTTCCTTTTTCTCTTCCCCTATTTCTACTATGCCTTTACCTTCTAAAACATAGAAGAAAACATCCACTGGAGTTATATGTTTTTTAAGTGACTCTCCGGGTTTAAGTGTTATATGCACTGTCATTGCATTTTCAGTATCGTATAACTTCCTGACATCTACTTTATGGGGAGTGTCAACCACCGGACTTTTTTCCAATTGAACTACATCCATTTTAGCACCCTTTTATTAGCCCTGTAAACCCTTTTATTGGCTTTGTAATATTAACTATTAATTGTAATTTTATTGAATTTAAAGTTATATTTTCGGGATTATATTATATTGAAATTAATTCTCAATGGTATTAACCATTAAAATGGTAAAAAATGGGGTGATTACCCCATTATAGCTTTGATGTCTTCTTCTGGATCTCCGATTGGTTTCAAGTCGTAGTTTTCTACCAGAACTTTCAGGATGTCATCGTTGGCCCATGCAGGGAGAATAGGTCCAATGTACATTCCTTTAATGTTCAGGGCCAGTAAACTCCAGAGAATTGCAGCTGCTTTTTGTTCCATCCAGCTCAGAACAATGGTTAATGGCAGTTCATTGAGTTCCACACCGAATAGTTCTGTTAGGGCCACTGCAATATCTACTGCCACTATGGCATCGTTACACTGTCCCAGGTCTATCAGTCGGGGTACTCCTTCAATATCCCCTAAATCCATGTCGTTGAAACGGTATTTTCCACATGCCAGTGTCAGAACTACTGCTTCTTTAGGGAGTTTCTCCACAAATTCGGTGTAGTATTTTGCCTGAGGTTTTGGAGAGTCACATCCACCAACCAGGATGAACTGTTTTATTTTACCAGCTTCCACCAGTTCTTTAATTTTTGGAGCGAGGGATAGGACGGTTGAAGCTCCAAATCCAGTGGTTAAAACGGTGTCTCGTGGTTCATCTTCCATTTCAGGAAGCTCCAGGGCTTTTTCAATTACTGGGGTGAAATCATTGTCATCTATATGTTGCACTCCAGGTAACTGGGCTACCCCACTGGTGAACATTCTTTCTTTGTATTCATCTTTAGGTAAGAGTACACAGTTTGAAGTTCCCAGGATGGCCACAGGGTATTTGGAGAAGGTCTGTTTCTGGTCAAACCAGGGGCCTCCCAGCTGTCCAACGAGGTGTTTGTATTTTTTAAGTCCAGGGTATCCGTGGGCGGGTAACATTTCAGAGTGGGTGTATATGTTAATTCCCTTTCCTTCGGTCTGTTTTAGGAGTTCTTCCAGGTTTTGGAGGCTGTGTCCGGTGACTATGATACCAGGACCTTTAATGGATCCAACAGGCACTTCGGTGGGTACGGGTTCACCGTAGGTTTCAATATGGGCTTTTTTTAGTAGCTGCATGGTTTTGATGTTCATTTGACCTGCTTCCAGAGCCAGCTTCACAAGGTCCTCTGGGTCGAAGTTGACATTGGTCAGGGTGGTGAAGAAACCCTTTTCCAGGAAGGCGTCCACCTCATCATCAGTATATCCCAGTTCACGGGCATGGTATAGATAAGCTGATATTCCTTTTATGGCAAATAGCAGGTTGTCCTGCAGTCGGGCCACAGTGGGTTGTTTTCCACATACTCCTACAACGGTACAACCAGTTTCACGGGCAGTTTGTGAGCACTGGTAACAGAACATATCTAATGCATCTTTTTTCTCCATTTTATTTCCTCCTTCATTACTTTCAACCTTTTTAGGTTTTTTAAATAAGTCAATGAATCCCATGTTGTTTCCTCTGTTTTTTTGAATGTTTTCTGGTCCTTAGTTTTGTCCTTTGAACTCTTTATTTTTGTTTCATTAACAGCGAATAGTTCTACATATATCGAATGTTCTATACTTATAGAACAAACTATTTAAAATTTTTGGTGACTCCTGAGAATTTAAATTGATTAAAAATCAATAATTTAGAATATAACGGAATAATATCCAATAAGTTTAGAATATAATTGGTTTATTGATCTATTTCCTTTTAATGGGCTGAAATAATTTATAAATCAAAATAATGGAATGTTTGATTCATTATTGGGAAAGTATTTGAATGTAATTGTAATAGATATTGCTTACTCATGGAAATATTAATATTCCCTGAAAACAATAAATGAACTCCAGGGTAGTAATTAATGAATATAACTTGATTATTTGAGGGATCATGTTGGATGAAAACAAATCCAAGGAAGAACTCATTGATGAATTAAGTGAATTAAAGGCTATTTTAAAATCTAAGGATGAATCCACTAAAAAAATTATTGAAAACGAGCGAATTTTATCACAAACTGCTTTAGAACTGGTTGATCTACCTCCCAGTGCAGATCTATATGATTTTATAGCCAAAAAATTGAATAATTTGCTTGAAAACTCTATTATTGCTATTACGGTGTACGACAATCGTTCCGATAGTTTTCACCTTCGTGCTGTCCAGGGGAGGAGTAAAAAATTAAATGATTTTGCCCAAAAAATTTCAGGCAAGGAACTTAATGAAATAAAAGTTCCCCTAAGCTCCTTTAATGAAGCTTACCCTGAAGAGTCAAAGAATCTGATTCTCAGTGGCAGGCTTATCAAAATTGAAAACGGATTATACCAGGTTCTTTGTGGCAAATTACCCCAAAAATTAGCCAGAACAGTGGAAACTATTATGGATTTAGGGTATGTTTATGGTACTGGATTTAAATCAAAGGGAAAGCTTCACGGAACTGTCAACATATTCCTTAAAAAGGGCAGCACACTGGAAGATGGGGAACTATTACAATCTTTAATCAATCTTTTTGCAGTGGCAATGCAGCGAAGAAAGGCTGAAAGCGATCTGGAAGAAAGTGAAAGAAAATACAGGAAAATTTTCGAGAATGTCCAGGATGTATTTTATCAAACAGATATTAATGGAAAAATAATAGAAATGAGTCCATCCATTGAAAGATATTCTGGATTTTCCAGGGATTATCTAATTGGAAGGCAGGTTGAAACTGTTTACCAAAACCCTGAAGATAGAGATAAGATGTTAAAAATGATTCAGGAAAAAGGGGAGGTAAATGATTACGAATTGCTGCTGAAAAATAAATATGGAAAAACTGTTTATGCTTCGGTAAATGCCCATTTTCTTTGGGATGATAATAATCAACCAGTGGGGGTTGAAGGGTCACTACGGGATATTGAAGAACGAAAAATGGTGGAAAGGGCACTGGAAGAAAGTGAAGCAAAGTACAGGACTATCTTTGAAAATATCTCGGATGTTTTCTACCAGACTAATATGGAAGGCATAATAACTGAAATCAGCCCATCTATCGAAAGATATTCTGGTCACAATCCTGAAGAACTTATAGGTCAACCCGTAGAAATGGTTTATCTTAACCCTGATGATAGAAAACATTTATTGACCGCCATTGATAAAAAAGGCGAAGTTGTTGATTATGAACTTCAATTGAAAACCAAAACCGGTGATTTGATATACGCATCAACCAATGCTCATTTTTTATTGGACTCCCATAACCAACCCATAGGAGTTGAAGGTTTATTAAGAGATGTATCCCAGAGGAAAAAGGCCGAGGAAACCTTAATTGATACCAAGCGTCGCCTTAGAATAGCCCTGGATCTAGCTAAAATGGGTAGCTGGGAGTACGATGTTGAATCAGATATGTTCACATTCGATGATCAATTTTATTCCCTTTACCGCACCACTGCTGAGAAAGAGGGGGGTTCACAAATGTCATCTAAAACTTATGCTGCTAAATTCATCCCCCCAGAGGAAGCTTCGGTGGTTGCAGAGGAAATTGAAAGGGTTTTATCCACTGATGATCCCAACTATTCCAACGAGATAGAACATGTTATTGTCCGTGCTGATGGCGAAAAAAGGGTAATTGTTGTTCGCAATGGAATTGAAAAAGATGAATATGGGAACACCATAAAAATTTTAGGAGTAAATCAAGATATAACTGAGCTTAAAAAAGCGCAAAATGAGATAAATAAAACTTTAAAAGAAAAAGAAATGTTATTGAAGGAGATTCATCATCGGGTTAAAAATAATTTAATGGTCATATCCAGTTTACTGAATCTCCAGTCAAAATATATTTATGATGAAGAAGCACGGGATATATTCAGGGAAAGCCAGAACCGTGCCAAGTCTATGGCACTCATACATGAGAGATTATATCGATCCACTGATCTTAAAAGAATTGACTTTGGGGATTACATCCGAACATTAAGCAATGATCTTTACCACACCTACATGCCTGAAAAGAGCCGTATAAATATTAACATGGATTTAGAAAATTTAATGGTTGATATAAACACTACAGTTCCTTTAGGACTTATTGTGAATGAGTTAATCACCAATTCCATGAAACACGCCTTTAAAGAAGGTGAAGGCGAAATTAATATAATATTTCATAAAAAAGGCGATGAATTTACTCTAATAATAGGGGATAATGGTGTAGGCTTACCTGCAGATCTTGATTTCAGAAACACGGAAACACTGGGTTTACAGTTGGTAAATAATTTAACAGCCCAGATTGATGGCGCAATTGAACTAGAACGCAGCCACGGGACTCGGTTTAAGATAACATTTAAAGAACAATACAATTAATTAAATGAATAATTTAGGTAAATGACGTTATTAGGTTTAATTTTTTATTTTAAATACATTTTGCCTCTTTGATATATTATATAGATTGAAAACTGGGAAATATAAAAAGAAAAAAAAGAAAAGGGGGGTTTTTTAGTTTTTCATTCTTGGATACAGAGTTCCGGCTAATGTTACTATCATGCCGACTATCAACAGTCCAATAGGAGCACCGGTAGTTTGCATGGGTATGGTTTTTCCAGTTGATGTAGTTGCCGAAGCGGCTGCCACAGTTGTGGTTGCATTGCCAGATTCGATTGGTGCGTTGAATGGTGCAGTGAATAAGAATGCAGTCACTGAAGAGCTACCTCGGGGGGCAATGGTTATAGGGTCCCAGTAGTAGAGCATTGCACTGTCATCAGTGATATCTAGGCCGGTTGGTGTGTAATCGTATGCTTCATCGTAAGAAGAGTCATATTCTGCAGCAGTGAGAAGTTCTGGTGGTGTTGATCCTGAAGGATATATTACAGAACCGTAAACACTGAATGTGGGGTTTGTGGGGTCGTCAGTAGCTTCCCATTCCTTAAACGCAGGGGTGATCCATCCTTCCTCTGTGGTCTGCCATGGACCATCCGGGTCTCGAGGTCTGACCTGCGAACCATCTTCACCAGCAATAGTAAGGTCCCAGTAGTAACGAATAGCGAAAGTTCGTGTCTGTTGAGCATAGTTTGTGATGTAAGTGGTTATTTGTATGCGGGAATCTTCATAGGTAGTACCAAGGATTTTGATACTCTGCAAGACACCAAATAAAGGGGCGGTTGCGCCAACACTCCAAAAAGTATCGATCTGTGTAGGGCTAACTTGGGTGACTGAAACAGCATAATCGTCTAAGTCCTCTTGTGTGTAGGGTGCGGTTGTGCTTGTTCCCTTGCTGGAAGTGTAATCAGTCTGCCCGGTAACGTCCCTAACTGTCAGATAGGTAGTTCCAGGTTCTTGGTCTACACCATTGTATAAGATGTCTTCGTCAGGGTAGGGGTGGTTTGGTCCGGTGCAAGCAGTCCAGGTACCCACATCGTCTTCAGTTAGATTATCTTGCACTGAAACAGTGTATATTCCGTTGGTGGCGTTCATCACTGCCGAAGCAGAGCTGGCCAGAATCACTGCAATAAATAGAGTCAATATTGTTAGAATTATTTGTTTTTTCATCCGTTTTCACCTCCTTTATGCCTTTAAATTCCTCAATTTTTTGCTATTTAAAATGGCACATGAACTGGTGTGCAGAGTGTGAAGTGTTCATGTTAGTATGTAATTATGTACTTTAAGGGGTATAAAATTAACTAAAAAAACTGCGTTAAGTAATATTCTAATAGTATCAATATATTTCTAAAAATAGGATGTTGGAAAGGATTATCTAAAAATAGGAGTTTATATGGATTAAAAATTATTATTTTTTTATAACTAAATTTTGATATTAGATGATTATAATTCAATATTTATCATTTTATTTATTAATTTTTAAGAAATGAAAAAACTCTTAAATAACCGGATATCTTATTTACATTAACACTAAAAATTAGTTTTATATATCAATACTTCAAACTTTACTCTCTTATCAGAATAAACCTATTATTAAAAAAAATAATTATCAAAATAATAATGTGATATATATGAAATACTTTTTAGAGTTCATTTTTGACATATATGTATATTAAAAATTAATACTTAGAATTTGATGTTTGTTGGGGATGAAAACAAGAATCGATGAATATTTACACTTTGAAATTATTTATTTTTGGTGGAATGGTATCATTAAACATTCTGAAGAAAAAAATTTGAGGGAAAAGGCCGAGAAATTGTTAAACCAGAAAATTAAAGGCTTTGATATTCCGGAGGATATTAGTGACCTAATCCATGAACTTCAGGTTCACCAGATTGAACTGGAAATGCAGAATGACGAGTTAAGAAAATCCCAACTGAAACTTCAAACTTCACAAGATAAGTATTTTGAGCTTTATAATTTCGCACCAACCAGTTATTTCACTTTAGATGAAAATGAGATCATAAAGGATGTTAATTTGGCAACTGTCGCCTTACTAGGGGTGGAAAAAATTAATCTAATAAACAATGCTTTCATTACTTTTATCGCCCCTGAATCACGTAACAAATTTTTCCAACTGGTTAAAAGTGTTAAAGACAATAAAGATAGGAAAAAATGCGAATTGAATCTCTTAAAGAATAAAAAACTGATCCCGATTATCGCAGGAATTAAATATCTTCCGGATGAGATGGGAGGATTTAAATCACTTTTAATAACTGTTGTTGATATTACTGAAATTAAAAAAGCAGAAATTAAACTAAAAGCGACTTTAGAGAATCTTGAGGATCAGGTTAAAGAACGTAACAAAGAACTGTTATTAGCTAATAATTATAACCGTAATCTGATTGAAACATCATTAGATCCATTGGTAACAATAGGGCAAGATGGTACCATTACAGATGTGAATATAGCTACGGAAAAAGTAACTGGTTATAAACGTGAGGAACTGATAGGTACTGATTTCGCAGATTACTTTACCAATCCCCAAGATGCTAAGGATGGATATCAACAAGTTTTCCAGAAAGGGGTGGTGAAGGATTATCCATTGGATATCAAAAATAAGGATGGTAGTTTAACTCCAGTTTTATATAATGCTTCAGTATACAAGGATGAGATTGGTGAAGTTATTGGAGTTTTTGCTGCTGCCCGTGACATCACCGAACAAAAAAAAGCAGAAAAAAAGCTCATGGAATACTGGGAAAGTCTGGAAGAACAGGTTAAACAACTCACAGAAGAACTTGCAAAATCTAATGCTGATCTAAAACAATTCGCCTACATAGCTTCCCATGATCTAAGAGAACCTTTGAGAATGATAACTACTTTTTTACAATTATTGGAGCGTCGTTATGGAGATCAGTTAGATGATGATGCCCAGGAATTCATAGGTTTTGCTGTGGATGGAGCTAAACGTTTGGATAAAATGATCATGGATTTATTGGAATATTCAAGTGTAGTCAACCAAGAATTAATCTTCAATGACATAAATTTTGAAGAAGTCCTAAATGAGGTTATTTTGAACCTTAACGTTGTAATTAGTGAGAATAATGCCATTATAACCTATGAAAACTTACCGGTGATGAGAGCTGATGAGAATCTGATGATCTTGTTATTCCAGAATCTTATCTCTAACGCTATCAAGTATCGCAGCAATGAAAACCCTAAAATTATTGTTTCTGCTTTTAAAGAAGGGGATCATCATGTTTTTCTTGTTAAAGATAATGGAATAGGTATTGATCCTAAACATTTGAACCATATTTTCACCATTTTCAAGAGATTACACGCCCATAATGAGTATGAAGGGTCTGGGATTGGTCTTTCTATTGTCCATAGGATTGTTCATCAACATGGTGGCGAAATATGGGTAGAATCCGAACCAGAAAAAGGCAGTACATTCAAATTTACCATAAGAAATTAGTGTTGATTCTAGTAATTGTCATTATTACATTCAACATATGGAAATATTTCAATCAATTTTCAGGGTTTTAAAATTTTTATTTAATGTTTTTATAAGGAATCACTGAGCAAATATGAAGTTGAGTTAAATCGTTAAATTAAACAATAATTTATCTTTTACTTAGTCTAGAATATAGTGAATTTTATGTAACGAAAAAACTCTTAAATAACTAACATCTATATATAAATCTTACAAATAATCTATATATAAATTCAACATTAAAAAATTAGTTTTATTTCTTAAATTTATTATTAAACAAAATAAAGAATTTATCATGCCGTTATTAGAAAAAAAGGCGTAAAAATGTGATATATTGAAACTCAACAACATAACTCCTGATCCAATTGTATCTGAAAAAAAGACCTCCACTGGTCTGGAAGAAATCCGGAAAGAAACCAAGATGGTGGTACTTCAATCCATTGGTTACCCCTTCCTGTGCAACCTGGTGGAGAATCCTAAGATCGAAATATTCGACAATGAACTTTTCGAACTATACGCCCGAGAGCAATGGGTAGGTTACACAGTAAAGGAAGGATCATTCCTTTTTGACCAGAAATTACTCCCCGATTTTGCTTTTAAGGTAATCAAAGCCCACCCAGATGACTCCAGGATAACCCAAAACACTTCCATACTCTTAATGGAAGTGGAAGAGGTTCGTGAGATTAAAAAGATTGAAAGCAACCTTAAAATGAGTGATGTTATTGGCCAGGAACGGGCCAAGACCAAGTGTAAGATCATAACCAAATACTTGCAGGAACCAGAAACCTTCCAGGAATGGGCGCCTAAGAACGTTCTGTTCCATGGTACTCCTGGTACTGGTAAGACCATGCTGGCCAAATCACTATCCCACGAACTTCAAGTTCCCCTTTTCCTGGTTAAAGCCACCAGCCTCATAGGAGAACACGTGGGTGATGGAGCCCGCCAGATACACGACCTTTTCGATGCCGCATCATCCTGTGGGCCTGCAGTTATCTTCATCGATGAAATAGACGCCATTGGCCTCGACCGTAAATACCAGTCCCTTAGGGGTGACGTTTCCGAAGTGGTTAACGCTTTATTAACTGAACTGGACGGCATTAACCCCAACTTAGGTGTGGTCACCATTGGTGCTACCAACAATCCTCAATTACTTGATTATGCCCTAAGAAGCAGGTTCGAAGAGGAAATTGAATTTACCCTCCCTGATGAGAATGAAAGAAGAGAGATCCTGGAACTGTACATAAAATCAATGCCTTTACCAGTTGACACCGACTCGAAGAAACTGGCCAGTCTTTCCAAGGGGATGTCTGGTAGAGACATCAAAGAACGTCTGCTTAAGGTGGCACTGCACAAGGCAATATCTGAGGACCAAGATAGTGTGACTTGGGAAAACTTCCAGTACGCACTGAAACACCATGAAAAAGAGAAAAACGAACCTAAGAACATGTTTGCCTGATCATACGTATTTAACGGGGGATTTATTTTAATCCCTTATTTCAATTCTTTTTTTCAGATGTTTTTATTTTGAGTCTCTTAAATCTTTCATTCCAAATCCTTTTATTTCAAACCCTTTTATTAAATCCTTTATTTTAGATTCTTTTATTTCAAAATTATTGTTTAATTATTCTTATTTTTAACTAAATGCCTGTTTTTGAACGTTTTAAACAGAAATATCATATTAATATCCTTTATATGGATTATAAAATTCAGATATATTTTAGTATGGTCTCAAGATAATAATTCTAATATTTAGTTACAAATAACGAGATTGCTAAGACAATTATTGTGAGAAACAGTTTATATAAGTTTAAATCAAATATCATTAATCAAATTCATTATCTACTAAGATATCCCTAATTTTTTTCATATGGCAATTTTTAAGGAGTTTTTAGGGGATGTAGGTGTGTTCTATGAAATTAAAGTCCATTGTAAAAGATTCAACACGTTACGCGGTATCAGATTGGCGTAATTTTCTAGTATTAGGGGTAATATTATTTTTAACGGATCACCTAATTGAATTAGATAATTTTTCAACATTTGATGGTACATTTAGTAGTTTAATAATTATCGGTTTAATAATTATTGTTCTTCTCTTCTTGTCTTTTTTGGAGATAGGATATGGTTTCCGTATAGTGGAGGAAACAGTACAGGGATCAACCCTGCCTCCCAGTTTCCACCATCCCTTAAACCTATTCACGCATGGGGTCAAAGAAAGTGTGATTTTAATTGTTTACTTTATCCTTCCTGTGATCCTGTTTATTTTGGGGTTGGCTTGGCTTGTAGAAATGACTAACCTTGATTTTGGGCCACTGAACCTTTCTTTAACTATACTCATTGCAGCAATTTTCTTCCTTTGTTTCAATATCACGATGCAGGGAGCAATTTTGACCATGGCTCACCATGAAGGGAGCCTCCGATGGGGCTTTAACCTGCCTCATGTCTTTAGAAAAATACGCAGGGTGGGTATTGGAAACATGCTTTTGGTCTCCTTGATCACTATAGCCGTGCTTATTATTGTTAGAAGTGTACTCTTTGACACCCTTCACGGAATTCCTTTTCTGGGTTCTACAGTGGGGGATGTTATTGCTACAGTACTGGTTGCTCCTTTTTTAATGATATTTACCACACGTTTACTGGGTTTGATTGATTTACCAGATTATAAGTTACCTGATAAGGAAATTAAATGATTAATATCATTATTTTTTTTAAAAGTCAAAGTACAAAACTTTTTTTTATTTCATTATTTTGCGAATATAAAAGTAATTTTACGAATCTACAATATTTGGTAAGAGTATGTTGCTTAGGTTGATTTGATACAATCAAAAACTGACAAACATCATTCAGTTAAGAAATAGTATTGATTAAATGATAGGTTTAATTACTTACTCTAATCTGAATCATGGTATTGTGGATTAAATTCATGGAGATTTTGGGAGAGTTATTTAATTGATTTTGTGAAATTTTCCATTAAGATAACTTTAATTCAAGTTTTTTAATCAAAATTAGAGGTAATTACTCGAGGGTATGAAAATTAATTTAAAACATTTAGCAGCGAGTTTCATCCTTAAAAATATACTTTGCAGCTTCTAAAACAGCTTTATCATCATTTTCTGCTGCTTCTTTTAAATTATGAATTATATCATAAAAAACACGATCAACAACCACTTTGGTAAGGTCATCTACCACTTTTTCCTTACCGTTCATGTCTCCCAGCATGCGAAGTGCCTTTTTGGTTTCTCTTTGTCTGATTACTTCCGCCTGGGATCTGATATTTCCAATAATGGGTTTAACTTCCAGATGCCGCAGGGATGTTTCCAAAAGCTGTAACTCTTCAGCAATGATCTTTTCAGCTTCACATGCCTCGCGTTCCCTCATTTTCCTGTTTTTATCGGCAATATCCCGGAGATCATCTATGTTGTAGAGTCTCACTCCCAGCTGAGCCACATCCTCCTCAATGTCCCTTGGATTGGCAATGTCCACAATCACCATTTTCTTCAGGTTTTCAGGAGGGACAGATGCTTTCACCTTATCTCGAGTAAGTATCGGGTGAGGAGCTCCGGTTGCACATATGATCACATCTGCATCATACATGGACTCAGCCAGACGGTCAAAATGAATTGCACTTCCCTCTAGTTCCTTAGCAAGACACACTGCCCGGTCATAGGTACGGTTAGCCACCACAATGGCCTTGAGATGCTTTTCCACCAGGGCTTTAGCCACCAGGGTTCCCATCTTACCTGCCCCAATAACCAGCACTTTTTTACACTTAAGATTTCCAAGAACGGATTCTGCAAGATTCACTGCCGCAGAACCTATGGAAACTGAGCCTTGATTTATACGTGTTTTTTTGCGCACAGCCTGCCCTACATGTATTGCTTTGGTGAATACAGTTCCTAAAACCTGACCGCTACAACCAGTTTTGACACTCGATTTATAGGCATCCCTTAACTGGCCCAATATCTGATCCTCGCCAATGATCATGGATTCCAGTCCACATGAAAGTTTTAAAACGTGTTCAAGGGCTTTTTCATCCTTTTCAACAACCAGGCCGTTCCAGTGGTAATCCAGAGGGCATTCATCCATGACCAAATAAATTTCGGCACGGTTGCATGTTTTTATCTGGATAAACTCCTGCACCTGGTGTTCTTGTTGTATTTTTGCGAATATTTCATCCATCCTACTGGTGGATTCCTCTATTTTACTGATATCCGCGGTTTTATGGTCGATCCGGATGTTAAGAATCACTCTGACCCTCCTGAAACTGGAAAATGTGTCATTTCTCCTTTCAGTTTTTTATTGATAATTTTTGAGATATATTATTTGAATTATTAATATTATTATTTAATTTTGTATTAATGCTGGTCAACATTAACCTTCAATTGTAGCTATGAATTATTTTATGTATCAAACTTGGGTTTCCAGAAGTAAGGTAACGTAAGCCTGGGCTTCTTCCAGTTCACCTTTATCTAAAAGTTCATTAATCTTCTTGTCATTTAATATTTGGTATAAATAATCACGACGGGTTTTCTGACCTTTCACTTTTTCTTTCAGTAACTGGCGGGTGAAATGTTGCAGTTCCATCTTTAAGATGTCTTCTTCTTGAATCACAGCCTGAATACGTTTTCGCAACTCTTTGGCCATCAGTGGACTTTTTCCCTGGGTGAATATGGAAAACTGCACATCTTTAATAAAAAAAGATGATGGAACAATGAGGTTACCTTCTTCGGGATGGTCAGCACGGTTAATGAGTTTATTTTTAGCCAGATGAGCCACTTCCTGGTTTAACTGGGGATCACCACTGGCCACCACCACCAGGTCTGCCCAGTTAACCCATTCTGGAAGTTCTTTGTGCGGTTTATAGATGGCTCCCACTTCTTTCAGTTCATCTGAAGGATGTCCTGCAGTGATTATTACATTAGCACCTGATTTAAGGAAACGGAGTGCTCTTCTCTGGCCAACTTCTCCTGATCCCACAACCAGAACGTTTTTATCCTGCATCTCCAGGTAGAGGGGAGTCCATCCCATGGTAACACTCCTGGGTTTATAATTCCAGGTTTTTCATTCTGAGAACCTTAATGGCAGTTTTCAGATCGTTGCCGCACTCTGAAAGGACCTGGGATGCTTCTTCTTTAGAAACATCAAATGTATCAGAAAGAGCTTTTATACTTTCTTCATTGTTTGTAGGTTCATGACCTACCAGTTCTTGTGATAACTGGTGTTTTAAATCCATGTATTCTTCATGGCTCATATCAATTCTGCGCAACACCATGTCTCGCAGTGGACATGGTTTGGATGGTTTACAACACCATACCAGGGATCCGAAACAGGTTCCTTCCGCCTCACCAAGACGGGTCTTCTCTCCAAATTTCTGTTTAATTTCAATGTACTCTTGAGGAGTTATTTTAGCTTCTTCAAGAGCGAATACAATAGGACAAGGTTTAACAGGAGGGCAACAGAATGTTAAGGCTCTTTTATCTCCTCCTCGACATACATGTGATGGTGAATCTTCCCAGACCATCTTATTCCTCCTTTAACATTTTTTCTTTTTCTGAAGGGGTTAAATCTTCCACAATATCCCCTGGCAGGCCAGTTTTAAGGATCTTTCCACCCCTCATGAGGGCTGCACGGTCGCAGACATCCAGCACGAAGTCCATGTCGTGGCTGATAATGAGGAAAGTTTGTTTAAGTTCATCCCTTGCTTTTCTGATTGAATCAGTAACCTGTACCCTGGTTATGGGGTCCATGGTACCTGTGGGTTCGTCCAATATGACGATATTTGGTTCCTTGATTAGAACCTGGGCCAGTGCCACCCGGTGTCTTTCTCCTCCACTTAGCTCATCAGGATATTTGCTGATTATCTTCTCAGCATAGTTTTCATCGAAGCCCACAGCATTAAGGACGTAGAGGGCTTTCATTTTAGCAAATTCTGCTGGTAGTTCCAGGCTTATTGCTTCGGTTAAGTTTCCTAAAACGTTTCTGTGGGGGTAAAGACTATACTCCTGGTGTAATATTCCCAGATACGGTTTAACTCTGCCTCGGCCGAATATGCCCTTTTCGGTCATGTCTATCCAGTTATCCCCTAATTTAACCTGGATTTGGCCACTGCTGGGGTCGGTGAGGCCGTAGAGAATACGGGAAAGGGTGGTTTTGCCTGCTCCTGAGAGTCCAACCACTCCGAATATCTCTCCTTCATCTACTTCCAAGTCTATACCGTCCACGGCCTTAACCACTCCCCGATCAATGGAGTAGTAGTGTTTTTTCACTCCTTCCATTTTTATGATGGGGCCTCCAGCCTTGAATTCGGTTTTCTTTTCAGGGAGGGGGACCTGATCCATGAAACTCTGCACCACAGTTTCAGGGTCTCCTTCTTCCACAATTTCTCCCTTCTCCAGCCAGATAACGTAATCGGATAGCTGTCGCATTACCTCTGGCCAGTGGGAGGTGATGACCATGGTGGTTCCTTTTTCTTTTACTCCTTCAATCAGTGCCTGGTGGATTGATTCAGCGGTTTGAGGGTCAAGTGTACCGGTGGGTTCGTCAGCTAAAAATATCATTGGTTCCTTGGCAATCTGACGGGCCAGAACCACTCTCTGTTTTTCTCCCCCAGAAAGATCACGAGCTATGTGGGTGATTCGGTGGGTCATCTGGGCCATTTCCAAAAGATCAATGGCCATGTAGGTGCTTTCTTCTTCGTCATGTCCAGTGATTGATTTTATAACATTATCAATGACAGTGTCATCCTCATAGAGGGCAAATGTCCTCTGGAGCATGATGGAGATACGACGTTTGATGGCTGCGAAAAGTTTACGATCAGCGTGCCAGAAATCAACTTTTTGAGCTTCAAAATTACATTGGCATGTACAGGGGTTTCCTGCCATTGAAGGCGGTTCTACCCTCAAACATTCAGGGCAAACAGCCACATTGTAAATGATTCGACCTTCAGTGGGGCGGTAGTCCTTCATTCCCCTTAGCATGTTTATGAGGACAGACTTTCCAGAGCCGCTTCTTCCCAGTATGCCCAGGACAGCACCTTCCTCTATGGTTATGTTCAAGTTTTTCAGGATTTCCACACCATCAAAAGTCTTGGTGACATTTTCCAATTCTATAAAAGACATTTAACCACCTTTTTACATAATAATTAAATTAAATTAGTAATTTATCTATGAGCCGTATGTTCTTTTATTTTTTTGATCCATTGTTTTTAATTTATATGATTTCATATTAAAAATGTTATATGTAAAAAAATATTCACTGCTATATTCGGGCTAGATCGAAGGGCAATGTTCCTCCAATGGCGGCCCGGGCAATTGATATTCCATCAGCACCAGCAGCCAACATCTTTCTGGCAGATTCAACATCTCGGATTGAATTGTTGCCAATAATGAACATGGAAGTTTCATGGCGGATTAATTTGACCATATCATAATCTGCAGAGTTAAAACCTGGCTTCATGGCATCAACATGCAGATAATCTGCACCTGCATGATCAATGGCCCTCACTGTTTTAAATTCATCAACACCAGGAATATTGGCCCGTATCTTCACAGATACTTTACTCTTTGCCTTTTTCACCACTTCTCTGGTGAATTTTTCCAGATGAGATGGGTTTTCCAGGAGTGCCTGGCCACAGCCCAGTTGTGTTATTTCTGGTTGTCGGCAGTGGGCGTTGATCTCCACCACATCCACAGTTTGAAGCCTGGAAACTTCAATAATGGGATCGGGAGTAACGGCACGAAGATTAACAGAAACCATACCATTCCATAATTCCGGAACTTTAAGGAGAAGTGATTGTTCTTCCAGATGGGAGATTAACTCTCCGGGTTCTAAGTCAAACTCAGGTCTTCCACGGGCCAGGATTTCCTGCCCTGCACTAGCTGTGGATTGATCAGCGTTGTAACCTCCTAAGGTTACCATGTCAAACCCAAGAGTTGAAATATCCCTGCAAAAAGCACCATCAGTGATGCCTGCCATGGGAGCTAGGACTTCAATAAATTCCACTCCATAATATATAATATTCTATATTATACTGTTAGATAATTACTATCAACTGAACCAGTTTTGATGATCCAAAGAGGTTTTAATAATCCAAAGAGGGATAATCAACACAAAGCTCATGAACTCCCAAGAGCTCATGAAATCTTTAAGTTGTAATTATAAGGAATAATTGGCAATAAAATCCATTAAAAAACTATTTTCATAAAATTTTTCAATGTAGGGGTTATTCCTTCATGACATGAACCAGATTGTAGGTGCAACCATCCCGAATTTCTTCTAAGGCCAGATCAGCAAGGTTAGCTGCCTTTTCAGCGGTAGGTGCCTTTCCAACACCTGCTTTCAGGGCGATGTTAATTTCTTCTTCAATCTCTTCAATTATGGTAAGCAGTCCTTCAGGGTTCATACCATTACATGGAGACATGAAGTTATCTCCACCAATGAAAAAGAGCAAAGATCCCTTTTCAATTAATTTTTTCATGAGGAAATGCTGGACCCGATTAACTATAAAAGAAGTGTCATACGCGGGAATGATATCGGTTAGGGAATCGGTGATTCCGTTTATGTCAATATGGGCAATCTGCACAAAGCTGTCATCCGGTTTCACCAGGCCTTCAATGGCCAGGATTTCACTCCGTTCCTCTGATTGTGCTCCACCATATTTCTGAAGTGCACTGGTGGCGCTTCTCTGTGCTTCGTAGGGAGTTTCGGCAGTTCCCACACCCATGCTCACGGTTATGGGGTAACGGTTGTTGATGGACCTCTGGATGCGCAGATGGTGCTCCATATCCACGCCGTTGGTGACTGCCAGCATGTTATCAAAGCGGGTGAAGAAGACCAATCCCCCTTTGACTGCGAATTGCCTTTGAAGGTCGGCGTATAATTCTGCCTGCAGGATTTGCAGGTCTGCTTCGGCCCTTGGTTTGGGGGTAACAGTCCAGGGTCCGTAGTTGTCAATTTGAATTAGAGTCATTTGTATCATACATTTTCACCCAAAATACATCTGGCTAAATTTATCTTATCAGTGACATTGGTCATGATGGTCTCTGTTATCATGACATCTGATATTAGTCTTTCTATTTCTTTCTGATGATCTCTATCTGCCAGGTCAATTATGAATTTGTCCATGAAATCTTTATATATGTCAGCCACGCCCAGAGATGAAACTTCATGACCCATGGCTTGCATAAACTTAGCTGCAGGACCACTAACTGGTTTATTACCAATTATTGGGGATACACCAACAACATAAGAATTTTTAAGAGCTTTTCTAACACCTTTGGCTGATATTATGGGTCCAATGGATGTTATGGGATTTGAAGGTCCAATAACCACAGTATCGGAATTTTCGATTTTGTCTATTAAACCTGGGGCTGGATCAACCTTCTGGTAACTAATGTTATGTACTTCTGGTGTTCCCTTGTTTTCAATCAGGAACTGGTGAAATTCCATTTCACCTAAATCTGTATTTATGGTTATGTGGGATTGCTGGTTGCTCATGGGGATTATCCTGGGCTTAATTCCCAGTTCTCGTCTTTGGATATCTACAGCTTCGGAAAGGGAATGTTCTTTCATTAACAGGGTTTTCTGGATTTTCAGGGCCCGGTCACGATCTCCGATCTTGAGGGTTTCCGGACACCCGATTTCCTTTAACCGGTCATGGGTTATATAACTATCATTCTTAACTCCATACCAGGTGTCCTCATTGATGATCCCAGCCAGGGTGTAAAGTACGGTGTCTACATCAGGGGCCACGTAAACTCCTGAGAAATAGTCATTCTCCAAAGTGTTCACGATTACCGTAATATCTTCAGGATTTACCAGCTCCACCATACCCTGCAGTAACTTGGGAGTGCCGGTTCCACCAGAAAGGACGCTTATCATTTTTATCAACGTATCAAATAATTATCAGTATTAGAATATGTTTGATTAAATTTATTCTATTGGATTTTAAGTAAAGAATTTATTATAAACTTTTTTCCATACTAATTCGTGTAATTTATTTAGTATAATTTATTAAAGGGCCTAAATTCCTGTTTGATGAACATTTAATTCTTTTAAAAGTCGATTCCGCTCATTTTTCAGTTCTTTCAATACTTCAGGGTCACAAGAACCCTTTTTTTCCATGTAGGCAATGGTGGTGGTTATAGCTTCCAGTTGTGTCTCAATCTGATTAACAGGCATAGGATCAACTCATAAATACAATCATTTCAGCCAAAAATATTTTCTAAAGTATTTTTTATTTAAAAATTTCATTGTCTTTAAATTTTTCTTTATAAGTTCTATTCTTTTATTCCAAAAGTTCTAAAACAGATCCCGAGTTTTATTGGTTTAGATACAATTTATTTACGGAAAACATCGTATTTTTTGGGTCTTATTAATGGTTTTATGGTGGCAGATTCACTTCGGAGTTTCTGGAAGTAGTTAACACCACGGATGATAACCACTGGTATCCCCTCACTGGCTTGACCCATCACCAGAGAAGCTGCAGAGGATAGTTCATCAGCCACGGCAATGTTGGTAGTTTTAAGTTCCCTATCATATAAATCAAGTTCACCGCAACGATCCCAGATTGGTAACATTCCAGAAATACCTATGGCTGTTCCAATAGCTCCTTCACGGAATGCTCTGCCCTGTGTGTCAGATATTATTACTGCAACACGTTTACCAGTATTTTTTTCTAATTGTTCCCTTATCATTTGGGCACTGTTATCTGGATCTAGAGGTATGGGTGTTGCCAGCCCCTTATCCACATTAGATTCATCTATACCTGCATTGGCACACACAAAACCATGTTTAGTTTCTGAAATAATGAAGTCCGGTCCAACCTTAACGATTTCATTTGACTCCTGGATTATTGCTTCAACCAGTTCAGCATCTTTCATGGTTAGTTCAGCAATTTCTCTGGCATGTTGGCTTGGTTTGACATTTTCCAAATGAATTAAATGGCCTTCGGCTTTGGCCACTGCAGTTTCAGCAATAATCAGAATATCTTCGTCATCCAGTTGAATGTCCTGTAGTTCTGCAGCCTTTAAGATAAGTCGAGATAGATCATCACCCGTTTTAATGAGGGGAATGCCTTTGAGTCCTATAATTTTGATTTCCATAGTTTCACAGGATATGATAGTTTTCAATAGCCTATTTTTGTCATTGGTTTAGGTAATTCACTGATTACAATTAAACAGTAATGTTATGTTTTTGAAAATGTTTAATATTGAAAAAAATTGTTGGAAAAAAATCTTTTGACCCATTAAATTGAATCCAATTTCCAGTTGTCTTTACCGAATGCAGCTGCAGAAGTTACTGGATTGGTGAACTGAGAGAACTTGCCTTGATCCATTATGAATTGGGCAGCTTCAGATACATTACCTGCAGTAAATTCTACTTTATTAGGTTGGATGTGTTCATAAGTGGCAATGTAACTGGATTCACCCTCTGGGACCTTTTCCACCTGGACTTTTTCATGGGTAACTATGCCAATGTATGATTCTCCATCTAGTGTGGTAGCCCCTGCAATCCGGGGAGTGTTAAAGTCATCTTTCTCGTAGTCCATGGTCATGAGTGAAAGGGCCAGTGAATCCCGGATACTCATACCGGATGCGATTTTTTCGGCTATTACATCGGTGTGGGAACCATTGGAAACCACTGCCACATCGTCCACCAGACGGATACAATTGTAGGCGATGTATGGACTTACAAAAACATCCTTTTCATATCCTTCCTTTGGAACCACAGCCACCCGTTCATGGAATGTGCTGGTCATCCTGTTGGGAAAGGAACGGCTGGATACCCTATACGCCACAAAGTTGCCTGTTTCATTACTTCCAACTGCCAATATTCTTCCTAGATACATTTATTTCACCTTTTCAAATCTTTAATCTTTCAATTTTAAAGTGAGTATGCAATCTAAAGAGTTATAATCCTAGATATCTGCAAACCTCATAAAGAGTGCACTAATTGTACTTTGTAACTATGTATCAAATATAGTAATAGTTGTAGGTCAACTTTGGGGAATACTAACTGCCTTATCTGGACTCATCCCTGCGGGTGTGGTGATGATGATGGATCCTTCCTTGGGTTTAATTATAATTTCTCCTTCATCAATTACTTGAGTATGGATTGCAATGGCACTGTTACGGATGTCTTTGGACATATCTACTCCATTAACAGTGACGGTTTTAAGACCTGTTACTGGAAAAAGGTAATATTCTGAGCTGCCACTGCTTTGACTAACCTGGGGTTTCCCCGCACTGGAATCAGCTGCAACCTGGAAACTACTGGTAACCATGAGAAATATGAGAATAGTAAAAATAACATCAATGAGGGGAACCAGGTTAACCCGTGCCTGCCTGCTGCGAAGCTTCCTGCGGTAACTATTGGTATCTATAGCCATCTTCAAATCCCCTTATGAATATTTATTGTAATTGAATGAATTTATTGTATTATGAATAAATTAATTGATTTAATTTTAGTTTATGAAATATGAATCATTTTAATAATATTTTTTATTGTTTTAGTTTACTCTCCACTATCCTCACTTCAGTATTGCATTTTTCCTTAATTATATTGCCGATACTTTTCTCTAACCTATGGGGGTTCAGTGAAATCCAGATGTTGGCATCTTTATCCGGATGAAGTTCCTTCACTTCTAAAATACCATCAGATTCTTTTAAGGCACTAATTGCATTTTCAACATCTGAATCCACTTTTATACGCATTTCTGCAGTTCGCCAGTTGGTCATTTTTTTAGCGATCTCTATTTTATCCAGTTCATTCTCTATTTTGCTGTTGATATGGGTGTAGAGTGGAAGGATGATTATGGCCACGGCCAAACCTGCGATGGTAGTTATAAGTGCCACGTAAATACCCTCAGCCATACCAGTAGGGCTGGCATTAACTCCCATGGCTTTGAAAGTGTACCACATCCCCAGCACAGTCCCAATTAACCCTAAAAGAGGAGCTATTTCAATAATGGTCCGAATAGTATCCATGCCTTTGGTCATACGGCTCATTTCCACAATGAAAACCCTTTCCATGGCATCTTCAACTTCTTGATTGTTACGAAAACCGATTTTAAGGGCTTCGGCAACTATTTTAGAAATAGGATTCTGGTAACGTCCTATGGAACGTAATGCTTCCAGAGAACCGCCCCTTTCCATGGCTTTGTTCACTTCGCCCATGATCTGGGGTAAACCTACCTGGGATATCTTGCGCAGATAGTATATCTTTTCTGCAGAATAAAAAATACCATAAATCCCTATTATGGTAATGATGTAGGTGATGACTCCTCCACTTTTGAACATCTCCAGTATGGTGGCAAAGGAGCCTGCGAAAAATTCGTAAATCATCTTATCCTCTTATTCTTTCAATTGTTGCCCAGGAACTGCGTACAAAGTCCGGTAGCTCCTCTCCAGGGGGCATTGTTTTCAAAAACTCAATGGTTTTAGGGTCACTGGGATAACCAGATCCCACATTTTCATATGTTTTTCGGATATCCTGTATGGCCCGGTCACGTTCCACTTTGGCTATTATGGAAGCTGCAGAGACAATGGGGTAACGATCATCTGCCTTATGTTCTGCTACCACTCTGAGTTGAGAGTGCATGGTTTCCAGTTCGCTGGTTAATCTTTCTGGTTTAACATCCATGGAATCAATGAAACAGGTGGAAGCATTGGCATCACCGATGATGCGATTAATAGCGATTTTTTCAATCTCATTCAGATTAACATCACGGGATCGTAGTGTATCTATGTCATGGGCAGTGATGTGCACAGTATGACATTCTGCAATTCGTTTTATCTTCCGTGATAAAACAATTCTCCTTTTGGGGGAAACCTTTTTGGAATCCTTTAAACCGAGTCTTTCAAGATATTTAACCCGATCATTTTCCACGGCAACACCACAAACAACCAGGGGTCCTAAAACGGATCCCCTACCTGCTTCGTCTATTCCTAATATTTTCATAAAGTCTTTGTTTAATTTTAATTTTAAAAAAATGGGATGTGAATACCCTTTTTATGAAAACTTCTTTCGAAGGGCAAACACAACTTCTGATATTACAGTATCTGGCTATTTATTTCATGGCTTTAAGACGTACTTCTGGTTCCAGTGCACGTGGTTCTGCAGCCACAATTGCAGTTCCTTTAGCAACCACAGTCATTGGATCATCTGATATCTCCACAGGTACACCTACTTCCTCATAGATACGTTCTTTGAGTCCTTTAAGCTGTGAAGTTCCACCTACTACCACGGTTTTGTTGTAAACACCGGAAATAAGTTCGGGTGACATTCTTTCTAAGACTTTTGCCAGGGCTTCTACCAATTTAACAATAATTGGTTCAGCAGCATCTGCCACAAGATGGGAATCTATCTCCACTTTTTCTGGTTTGTTGGTTGCCATTGACTTACCAATGACTTCGGTTTTACCATTTTCCCCATCAGTTTCAGAATGAACCATTCCCACTTCTATTTTGGCTTTTTCAGCTTCATGGATACCGATTTCTACATTGTAGATTTCTTTCACTTTTTCAACAATGTTGTAATCTATATCATCTCCACCACTGCGTATGGTTTCAATATCAGTTATTCCACCAAGTGAGATAACCACTACATCACTGGATCCAGCGCCTATATCGATGACCATGGTACCAGAGGCTTCTGCAATGGGAAGACCAGCGCCTATTGCTGCTGCCAGCCCTTCACTTATCACTAGAACGTAGTTAGCTCCTGCTTTTTTCCCAATATCTTCGACTGCTTTTTTCTCCACTTCAGAGGCGTCTCCAGGGATACCTACAACAATGCGGTCAATATTTGCAGTGTCTTCTCCTGAACCCAGATCCATGGCGTAAAGTAAAAGGGATTCTGCTTGGGCAATGCTTTCAATAACTCCTTGCCTGAGTGGTCTTACTGCAATAATATCTTCTGGGGTTCTTCCAAGCATGGCTTTAGCTTCTTCACCAACTGCCAGTACGTAACCTGGGTCTTCTTTCTTAACAGCTACTACTGATGGTATTTTGAATAAATCAAATTTATCTCCTGATGGTCTGGCCACCACGGTGTTAAGAGTCCCTAAGTCTATGCCCAAAGTGTTGGACAAAGCTTGTTTTTTATCATCTTCTACTTCATCTTTTTTACCGAAACCGAACATTTTAATCCTCCTATGGATTTCTATTACATTTTACTTCTTTAAAATTACATTCTAAAATTACATTCTACTTCTTTAAAAATTTATTAAATTCAATTAAGAATATCTTATTAGATTTGGCAATATCTTTGATTTTTTGAACGTTCTCATCTTCTGCAGATATTAAGACCGTTGATAAAGCAACATCAGCCATTTTGAATAGGGGGTCTATGGTGTTGCGAATGAAACGAGGTAGTATATTGGTTATGTAAACATCGGTTTCTATGAATCCAGTGGTTTGATCTTCCAACAGAAATGAAAGTTTCACCATGCTTTTTTCACAATCCCCTACAAATTTTTTGATGGCGTTTTCAGGACCAACTGTTAAAAGAAGATTACCCTCATCTTTAACATAATAAGGTGCTATTTTGAGATAAGCACCACCATTCTCTTTACATATCATGCTTAATTCTCTTATTTTACTTGTTTCGCCGTGAAGCATGATAAAATCAAATTTTTTGGTTACGAATGATTCTCTGGTAGTCACATGTTCCCTGCAGAGTACTTTAACCCGGTCTTTATCCATTATAGCAGAGTACGCTACATTGTTAACCATGTCCTCGTTACCTGCAATGACACACCAAATATAATCTGAATCCTGCACTGTAGAAACTTCGGCTGCTTTTCTCAGGATCTTTATTTTATTCTCAATCATCAGTTACCACTTTTATTAAAATTGAATTAGCACTTTTTTGGTAAGTTAGTATACAATAAATAAGTTCAGCATATTAATTTGATTTCTATATATATTAAGTAAATGGTTAAATTTTCAATAAATTTTTTTGAATTGTTATGTGAGTTTATGTTAAATAATATGAATTAATTAAATTTGAAGCTAATTTTCGAGATATATGAAACTACTTTTAATTTCTCAATAATATATAAGTAAAGGGTTGAATTACCATTAATCTCTAATAAATTTATAAGTAAATGATTAAAGCTACTATCATATGCTTACGGTATATATATTTTTACAATATGCTGGTGATGACCTTTGGGCCTAAGGCCAGCATACAACATTAATCAACCTAAATTTTTGATAACAGGGATATCACATGTTCGTCAAAGGAACTTTAAAAAAAGCAGGCATATTACTAACCATTGCGGTTTTACCCTTTCTTTTCGGCTATTTTATTGTAAGTTTCATAATGTTCTCACTGATAGCCTTCCTAATGCAGTTTTTCAGGGACCCTAAGCGAGAAATACCTCATAATGGAGGTTTAATTGTTGCACCGGCAGATGGTAGAATATTAAAGGGAAAAATCGATCGTGTAAAGACAGTTCACTATGAAGATCCACTTATGGAATATATATTAAGTCCTGGAGGTAAGGGTATTCTGGTAAGTACTTTCATGTCGCCTTTTGATGTCCATGTTAACCGGGCTCCCATCTCTGGAAAGATTGTGAAGACCCAACATTACTCAGGTAAATTTAAAATTGCCATGCGAAATGTACTTACTGAAAATGAAAAGAATTTAATAGTTATTGATTCAGAGTATGGAAAAGTAGGGGTCATACAGATAGCTGGTTTCGTGGCCAGGCGCATAGTTCAGTATGTGGAAGTAGGTGACCATGTGGAAACAGGGGACCGTCTGGGAATGATAAGATTTGGTTCCAGAGTTGATCTAATTATCCCTTATGAAAACACTGAATTGATGGTCACAGAGGGTAAAAAACCTACTGCAGGGGAGACTATAATCGCTCAAATGCATAAAAAAAGTTAAAAATAGACTTATAATTAATATCGGAGTATAAATATGAATATAAGGCATTATATGGCTGCTGCTGACTTAGTTTCTCTAGCTAACGCCTCTTCAGGGTTCCTGGCAGTGGCAATGGTGGCCACTGGGGACCTGATAATGGCAGCCAAGTTCATGCTCTTGGCGGTGATCTTTGACTCTGTGGATGGGTGGGTGGCCCGTCAAACTAACCGAGTTGATGAACATGGTTTTGGCACGAACATGGACTCACTTTCGGATGTGATCTCGTTTGGTGTTGCACCGGGAATGCTTTTGTTTGCTGCGTGCCAATCGTATTCCATACCATACATTAATATACTAGTAGCACTCCTAATAGTTATATGTGGAATATTAAGACTCTCCAGGTTCAATGTACTTGCAGATTCAAGTGATGTTCCAGGTGGAGATAAATTCGTGGGACTACCCATACCTACCACTGCATTGATCCTAGGATCATTCTACCTCTCAGGTATGTTCCGAATGGACCTTGCACTAATCATCATGGCAGTGGTTGCGGTGTTCATGATAAGCACCATTGAGTATCCTAAATTCAGGGGAATGATATTGATGGCCGGCGGCAGTGTATTGATCATTGGAACAATTTTGCCCCAGAACATTTCCTCATCAATCGCTTATCTTCCCGCAAAGCTTTTATTCATCTTCACTATAATATATGTAATAATCGTGCCTCTTATGGAATTATACGGCAAACTTCATAGAAGTGGTCCACATGTTAGATAAGATCTTAGGAAAAAAGGATAAAGATAAAAAAGATGTTCCTGATCTTCGAAAAGACGGGAAACAAGCTGACTCGGACATCGGGGGACGTCTTAAAGGAATGGTGTCCAAGGCCACTGAAAAATCCAAGGAAAAAATAACGAGTAACAATAACAGTAAGGGCGATGATGGAAAAATTTCATCGGGGGATAAAAAACCCCGTCCAATGCCCAAACCCCGTCCAAGACCCCGTCCCACACCCCGGGATAAACCCACCCTAAAACCGCCATTAAAGAAACAACCCCAGAAAAAGGGACGTTTTGGTGCTATTGGTGGTGCAGCAGGATTTGGAAAAGGCGGTTCTGATGATGATCAGAGAACCCTAGTTGGTGCAGCTGTTTTTGGAATTATACTCATTGTACTAGTTGGTGCCGGTTACTACTTTTTGGTTTTCGCACCCTACCAGGATGCCATGACCGCAGCCAAACAAACCAAGATCACAGAGGTTAATACTTACTTTAAAGGGGCTCTTGCATTAGACCCCAGAAAAACATCGATTCTTGCGGAAATTGACGGGGGGACCACGCCGGAAATGGTTCTGGCAGTGGATGTATTAGGTCCAGCTACTGAAAGCTGGAGAGAGTATCAAAATCAACAGATAGAAGCTAAAAAGGATCCCTATGGAAGGGTAATGATCACTTACGCTGCAGGTGGTCAGAAAAACTTGATGATGAAAGTTGCTGATGCTCAGAAGATCGTTAATGAGGCTGATGCAGCCGTTCTATCCAACATGGAAATTAAAACTCCTGATACTGTAGCGGTGCCCATAATAATCACCCGGCTTCAAGCTGCAGGAGGTTTGATTAATGTGGGTGACAATGTGGATGTTTATCTGACCACAGCCAACGCAACTGCTTCAACACCCACAACGACCAATAACACAACTAATCAGACCACAACTACCGTTACAACACAATCCAGTGCATCATCACCTACAATTAGTGGCGCAACTGTTCTGGCAATTTTAAGAGCTAAAGATAGTGGATCAGTGGGTGCACAATTACAACAATCTCAGGAAGTTGCGATTAACACCTTGACCATGACCAACAGTAGAAGTCAAACTGCAAGTACAGATGTCGAAGAACTCCTCAAAGCAGCGGCATCAAACACATGGAACGAAGCACAGGTCACCAGTCTACTCAATGCTTATGGTTGGAGATTATCCGACTTTGAAAGGGCTTCCAATTTGGGAGAATTGGATGTAAGGTACATGGTAGTGCTGGAAGTGCCCCGTGAAAATGCACTGTTCCTTATGCAGAACAGTCAAAGCTTACAACTCACAGTTCCAACCCAAAATGCTCCAGAATGGATGATAACTGAGTTGAAAAAGATATATGGAACAGGATAAGAAGAAATAATATTTTTCTTCTTTTCAATGATTTTTTAGGAGAAGATGGTTGAGATGAACATCAACAGAGTATTTGTGGCTTTAATCCTCTTACTAGTGCTTTTTAGCTTTTCATTAACTTCTTCGGCAGCTTCATGGGATTCATCTTCAGGAGATCAACAAGCATGGGTTCAAGAACAAAGCTCAGAGGTACTGTTCACTTATTTAGAGTCTACTATAACTGTAACTATCAAAAATAACAATGACCATGTCGAATATTTCAAGATTAGTCAAAATTATCCGTTAGGAAATGGTACTGATACTCTAACTTGGAAAATAGCATGGACTAACCCTTCTGCATTAAAAATGATTAAATATCAGTCTGACATTGACGCAGATGATCTGGGCTGGAAAATCCAACCCGGGGAAACTAAAACTGTCTCATTTAAACTGGTTGCATATCCCGCGATGACATCATCTGCTCCAAAGTATATCGCACAACCTGGGGAGACAAACACCAGCACTTTTTGGCCCCTTTTAAATGAACCGGGTTTACAAGCCTCATGGTTCCTTCCTAATGAAATTGAATACTTGAATCCAAGTTTAGATCTTGTATCGTGGAATGGTCATTTCTGTTTCTGGATAAAAAATTATGATACAACAAATCCAAAGGTATCTGGAATAGTGAGGGCACCAATTGTCCCAATTGATTCAAATCTCACCTATAGTAATCCCCAAATAACCTACACTGATAAAGAGGTACCATGGGCGAATACTGCAGCCTGGGATGTAATTTTATACCCTGGTCAAAGTAAACACTATTCTTACACTTATCAGTGGCCGGCAACATCCTCCAGTTCATATAAAGGAAGTGCATCTTCAGCATCATATAACATTCCCACTAGTGCTGCAGCCTCCACAAATGCTTCTGTACCTACATCGCAAACAGGTCTTCCCTTCGGTTTATTTGTAGTTGGAGCAATCATCATAGCTGGTGGTGTAACTTACGCCAAGTTCTTCCGATGAGTGGAGTTCGGAAATATTAATTCAGTAACTTCCCACTGACTAGTATTAACTGTATATGAATTCAGTAACTGTTAGATCCATGATCTCACCTAACATAGGAAGTATATTCAAAAATCGCACCCCATCAAGGTTCAAAAGATTGTATTACCAGTGAATTCATATGAAAATATCCACTTTTTTTATTATAGCCGGAATGGTCATTATCTCTATTTACGCACTGGTGGAAGTTAATTACTATTCTGCCACCCAGATCATTAGTCAACAACCTGGAGACACTCCTTACGTTATTATTCCTAAAATTGGGGTTGATGAAGCCATAAACAACAGATCAGTGGATTATGGGATCTATCATGAACCTCAATCCGCCAAACCTGGCAGCGGTACTGTGGTTCTATTCGGACACCGCACACTACATGGATCTCCCTTCTTAAAGTTGGACCAGCTACAACCCGGTGATAACGTAACCCTTGAATGGCCTGGAATAGGTTATGTTGAATACACCATTGAAAACAGCACCATTGTACCTGCAGATTACCGGCTATCAATTGAACAGGGTAACGTGCTATTCCTAATAACCTGTTACCCTCTGGGATCAACCAAGGAAAGACTGATGATCAAGGCTAAACAGGGGAACATATATCCCATCAAAACTTCCAGAGTACCCAGTCAACAGCAGCATTATGCAATCATTATAATCCTTGCATTTATGATAGGGGGTACTATTTTAAGTTATTTTTACCCGGTTAAAGAAGACAAGGTCATAATATTCATGGTGACAGTTGCTTTGACCTTCTTCCTGGTGCTTGGTTATTTCTTCCCCACCCCTCCTGATACATTGGAGGCGAACATATCTCGAGTTAGTGATTTTTTAGGGTTAGGGTTCTAAAATCAATTTTTTAATGCTTTAATAATCTTTAATAATGGTATATCCTCAAGAAATTCATTTACATCGTTAATTTTTATCAAAATATTATTAATTGCTCGTTATCTTGTGATGTGTGTAATCATGGGATTATTAATTTTTTCAATTATTCAGGGGTCAATGATTAACGGCTAATTAAATAGCATGGTCCATAATAACAATGTGCAGAAACATAAAATTTAAAATTAGGTGTTGAAGATGAGTGACGAAAAATATTTCCAGAATATCACCATACGTGAACGAGCCATATTTGAAGGGGCCATTACCATGGGAGCTCTTTTTCATCAGTTTGTGGGGACACCAGTAAGTATTGGGAGTGCGCCTTCTCTGGAAAAAGCCATGGAACAATCCCTAACATTACAACCATGCATCAGTAGTGTTAAAGTACGAATTGATCGTGAAATGCTTGAAAAAGCCGAGAACGAGTATGAGTATCTTTCCCTTACTGGAGACATGCTGGATGTGAGAGTTGCCTCTCAGTACCAGGAAGCGAAGGTGGTGGTGCGCATGCACTATATTGAAGAGCTTCAGTACCCTTTGATGTATGTGGAAGAAGTGGATTAAAAATTTAAAAATCCATAATCTAATTGAACCCAAAATCTAATTGAAGATATTAAACTTAATCAAGTCCTTTAAGATGGAGTTTAGTGGCTTCAGTGAAGGATGTAATCATCAACAATTATTTAAAATATCAAAGCTAATATTTATAAAAAAAATGGTAGATTTCATGATAACAATTAATGAGAATTTGTGTAAAGGTTGCAACATATGCACCGAGTTCTGTCCTCGCAAGGTTTACCGGGAATCCGGGATCCTTAACAAGAAGGGTGTGCAGGTTCCAGTACCTGAAAATGAGGACAAATGCACTCAATGTCAGTTATGTGCCATGATGTGTCCTGATCAGGCAATAAGAGTAGATGAAAAAGTGGATGAGAAGGATGAAAACTGAGGATTATTTTATACAGGGCAATGAAGCCTGTGCCAGAGGGGGAATTAAGGCTGGTTGTCGTTTTTTTGCAGGCTATCCCATAACTCCCTCTACAGAAATCGCTGAAGACATGGCAGTATTCCTACCCCGAGAGGGAGGAACATTCGTCCAGATGGAAGATGAAATATCTGCCCTGGGTGCAGTTATAGGTTCGGTGTGGTCTGGTATGAAGGCAATGACTGCCACATCTGGGCCAGGATTCTCCCTGATGCAGGAACACATTGGATACGCGGTAATGACTGAAACACCCCTGGTGATAGTGAACATGCAGCGGGGATCTCCATCCACAGGACAGCCCACCATGGCCAGTCAGAGTGATATGATGCAGGCCCGCTGGGGATCCCACGGAGATTACGAAGTCATAGCATTATCACCATCATCAGTACAGGAATGTTTTGATTTTACAGTGGAAGCATTCAATCTGGCTGAAGAGTACCGGGTTCCGGTGATGGTTATGAGTGATGAGATCGTGGGCCATATGCGGGAAAAAATAAGCATCCCTGAAAAAGTTAAGATACAAGCCAGACAGATGCCCACAGAAAAGCCTGGAGAATTTTTACCATACCATGCAGAACCTGATGGAACCAGTCCCATGCCTGCCTTTGGTGATGGATATAAAATGCACATTACTGGACTCACTCATGATGAAAGAGGATACCCGGATGCTTCAAGTCCACAGACACATTCCAAACTTGTTAAACGTTTATGTGATAAGATCCTGCATCATACAGAAGACATAGCCCGGATACAAACCGAAGATGTGGATGATGCAGAGGTAATTGTGATCTCTTACGGTGCACCCTCAAGATCAGCTCTTAAAGCAGTTAGAAACGCCAGAGAACAGGGGTTAAAGGCAGGATTTATTAAAATAGATGTGGTGTGGCCTTTCCCTGAGAAAATGATCCAGAAAGCTGTTGAGGGAGCTAAGCGGGTAATAGTAGTGGAGATGAACCTGGGACAGATATTCTATGAGGTTCAAAGAGTCCTTCCTGGAGTAAACACAGAATTAGCACCCAAGATCGGTGGTGAAATGCACCTGCCAGAAGAGATCCTGGAAAAAATCAAGGGCAAATGATGATTAATTTAGATAATTGGATTTAATTTAACATAAAATTAACATATATTTATAATTTAAACTAAAACTCTTTAAATCGACATAGATCAATTCAAACGAAATAAATCAATTTCAATCAAATCAATTTCAATCGGTATTAAATCATTATAATATATGTTTCATCCATGGAGATGGAGAAGATGGACCAAAACAGGGAAAACCGTTTTATGAAATACTTAAGGAAGGATAGACTTCCCCATATATTCTGCGCAGGATGCGGAAATGGAATTATCATGAACACATTCTTCAACGGTATGGAAATGGCAGATGTGGACTTTGAAAAGGTGATAATGGTATCAGGGATCGGATGTTCCTCCCGAATACCAGGATACGTTAAATGTGATTCACTTCACACCACCCATGGCCGACCCATATCCTTTGCCACCGGTGTTAAGCTGGCCAACCCAGAAAACGAAGTAGTAGTGTTCACAGGGGATGGAGACGCAGCAGCCATAGGCGGCAACCACCTCATCCACGGAGCGCGCCGTAACATCAACCTCACAGTCATATGTATCAACAACAGTATCTACGGGATGACCGGTGGACAGATCAGTCCCACCAGTCCCAAGGGAAGTTACGGATCAACAGCACCGTACGGGGCAGTTGAAAGGCCGTTCAACCTTTCCAGAATGGTTAAAGCTGCCGGGGCAACCTATGTGGCCCGCTGGACCACGGCCCAGCCAGTGCAACTATCTAACGCCATTAAAAAAGGGCTTCAGAACAATGGATTTTCATTCATAGAAGTGATTTCCCAGTGTCCCACTTATTTCGGTCGTAAAAACAAGATGCGCTCCCCGGTGGAAATGATGAAATGGATGAAAGAGGAGAGTATTGTTAAAAAAAGAGCAGACAAGCTTTCTGAGGAAGAAGTGGAAGGAAAGATCATAGTGGGGGAATTCCAAAACAAGGAAGAAGCAGAATTCTCAGATAAGATATGCCAGTTAACCGAAGCCAAATGCACAACTGGAAAACCATCTTCAATCAGATCAGCATACCAGGGGGATTAATAAATTGCGTAAAGAAATAAGAATAGCTGGATTTGGTGGTCAGGGAGTTATACTGGCTGGAATAGTCATAGGTAAAGCTGCAGCATTATACGATGGATTACATGCAGTTCAAACCCAATCCTATGGTCCGGAAGCACGAGGAGGTGCTTCCAGAACAGAATTGGTTATCAGTGATGAAGAAATTGATTATCCTAAAGTACACCATCCAGACATATTCGTAGCCATGTCCCATGAGGCGTTAATAGCTTATTTGGATGGATTGAAAAAGGGAGGTATCCTGATAATCGATCCAGACATGGTAATGGAGGATAAGATTCGTTCGTTTGTGGAAGAACATGATATTAAAGTTTACCATGCACCAGCCACCCGTACCGCTGATGAGAAGGTGGGCCTTCGGATCGTGGCCAATATCGTAATGATCGGTGCTATAACTGGCTTCACTAAGGTTATATCTGAAGAAGCAGCTCGTAACGCCATAACTGCCAGTGTCCCCCCGGGAACTGAGGAAAAAAATCTGTCTGCATTTGAAGCAGGAATGGAACTTTCCAGCCAGGAGGTTTAAAATTTGAAGATCCATGAGTACCAGGCCAAAGAGATTTTTCGTGAAGGAGGAATACCCACACCACAAAGTATAATGGCGGAAACTCCTGAAGAAGCTCAAAAAGCTGCTTTAACCATTGATAAGCCAGTGGCTATAAAATCACAGGTTCTTATTGGTGGAAGAGGCAAAGCAGGCGGTATTAAATTCGCTGAAAACCCTCCAGAAGCATATCAAATCACTGAAACATTATTAGGATCTGATATTAGGGGTGAAACTGTCCAGAAAGTATTGGTTGAAGAAATGCTTGATATTCGGGATGAATTTTATTTGAGTGTGGCAGTGGACCGGTCTGCTCGTAAACCTATTATAATGGCCAGTAAATCTGGTGGGGTGGATATTGAGGAAGTAGCTCATAAAACCCCTGAAAAAATATTTAAATATTATCTGGATCCCCTG
Organism: Methanobacterium sp. Maddingley MBC34; assembly: GCA_000309865.1. Lineage (NCBI taxonomy): Archaea > Methanobacteriati > Methanobacteriota > Methanobacteria > Methanobacteriales > Methanobacteriaceae > Methanobacterium > Methanobacterium sp. Maddingley MBC34. Next base: position 79,053 of record AMGN01000006.1, read on the forward strand.
GATGAGTTCATGCCCTATCAGGCCCGGGAGATAGCCCGTAAAATGGGAGTAACCAATGATCTAATATCTTCAGTGGGAGGGATCATCTGGAAACTTTACCAGATATTCAAGAAGTACGATGCCAATATAGCAGAGATCAACCCCCTGGTTCTCACCAGCAAGGGAATTATTGCTGCTGATGCCAAACTGGACATTGATGATGATTCTCTGTACCGTCACCGGGATCTGGCAAAGCTTAAAACCGAACCCAGTGATGAATTTGCCTATGTGAAACTAGACGGAGATATTGCAGTCATTGGTAATGGTGCTGGTCTCACCCTTACTGGAATGGACATGCTCAAACTCTACGGTGGAGAACCAGCCACTTTCCTGGATATTGGTGGTGGAGCATCACAGGAAAACATTGCCCGGGCACTGAACCTGGTTATATCCAACCCTCAAGTAAAGGTAGTGTTTTTAAATGTTTTAGGTGGGATAACCAGGGCAGATGATGTAGCTAATGGTGTTATCAGTGTCTTGGAAGAGTCTAAGCGAGAAGTCCCTCTGGTTATACGACTAACTGGTACCAATGAAGCGGAAGGTCAACGTATCCTTACCGAGGCAGGAGTTAGTTATGAAACTTCCATGGAAGCCGCTGCCAGAAAAGCAGTTGAGTTGTGTAATGATTTAAAATAAAAAAATAATATTATTTTTTATTTTTTATTTTCCTGTAATCTATCTTTTCATTTATTTAGATTATCCATTTAATCAGAGATTTTTTTTATTTTGAATAGGAGAATATAATTTAAAAAGGGAATGGATTAATGAATGGTTTTATATTTTAAAACCGGCTTTATCTCAAACTGGATCTTACACTTATCAAGTGAGCTACCACCATGGCAGATAAGAATATATAGGTTATCATGGCGGCTCCATTGATGGTTCTGTTGAAAAGGAAAAGTCCGATTATACTTTGGGCCATGAATGCGGTTAATGCACCAATGAGTAATGCTTCCCTTCCAAGGTATCTTCTACTTCCAACTCTTCTCTTGCTACGGTACTTTCGAAGCACGTAAAAACCACTGCAGATAACAAAGGCACACCAGCATAGTAAAGCAAAGAGGCCACCGTATCCAAAGTCAAATGCCACTCCAAAGATTCCGGGAAGCATATAGTCAATGATATCCTTTTTGGTGACTAAAACTCCGAAAAACAGTGGGAAAGGTAAGGTGAAAGTGTTTATCAGGTTCATGGGTAGTGTAATGTATCCGTCAGAGCCACCCAGGCAGTTTGCTCCCCAGTAGCATGACCCCTGAACATGTCCCCATAGTTGGGTGTTTTTAACAACCATTTTCAGACTGGGAATAGCATATTCCTCTAATCGGGTTAACCTAAGCAGAGGACTAAGTACTGAAGCATTAAACACTCTTGAAAATATTTCCAGGAGGGCAAAACCACCCACAGCTGCTGCCACCACAGTAGTAACCCTTTTTCGGGTAATTTTGACGCTTCTTCGGAAGCTTTTGGACATGATAAGGTATCCCAGGAACCATCCCAGGAACCATAATATGAGGAATGAACGGTGCATCAAACCTCCAGCAACAGCTATAACTCCGAAAAGGATGAGTGAAAGGGCAGTGATTGAGGTTGATTTAATTTCAACTTCACTTAACAGACTGGCTGATGCTGAAAGAGTTGTCCATGCAAAAACTGCCAATGGACCAAAGGGATGGGTGAACTCCTGATGGGAAACATAGGGCAGGAAAAGAAGGGCAGTATCCACACTAAAAATTCCCGCCAGGAACATGGTTAAAATAAGGGATAAGAAAAGTACCATGCTCAAGGTGAATGGAATGATATTTATAAGCAGTAAAATGCCCATATGTATTATCACGGCCACTTCTAATATGAGCTGTAAATGGTTTTGGGCGATTAGCATGATTATCACTTGATTTTGGTACCTATTCTTTTTTTTTAAAAGATGTTTACAATGAATACAAAGGAGTCTATGATGGGGTTGGTGCGGGCACTGTTTTTCGATAAATATTTGGAATTCTAATAAATAATCACAGGATCATATATTCAGATTGAAGGAATATAAGTTATCCTTAATTTGATGGAAGGATCAATGATTTTTAAGCTAAGTTGTGGATCATCTATTTTTCACTATGTTATGAATTCCATTTCGATTAGGATTTTCATCCCTATTTGGATTTTTCATATTACTGAATTTTTAATAGATTGTGTGAAATCATATGGTTAGATTTCGAATTATTTGATGTCTTTAATTACAAAGCATAACCATCACTGATCATCTAATTTTTATATCTAATCCCACATCTCTAAGCATTATCTGGATCTTATATTTATAATGATCTTATCCTCCGAAGAAGCTCATTATGTAATCATAGAAACTCTGCAAATAATTCTTTATCTGATCCAGTATTCCCTGGGATTGGGTGGCCTGTTGTGTGGCTGCTTGAAGTTGATTCTTGAAATCAGTAAGACTGCCCTGAACTTTCTGCGAGTTGGCAAGGGCATTGGCTATATCTTGAGCCTGCTGGTCGCTTAAATTTATGTTCAGACTGTTGGCAACATTGATAACTATAACCTTTATCTGGGTAGGGTCCTGTAAATTCTGTTTTTGAACTTCCTGTTTAGCTTTATCAAAGAGTTCAGCTATTTTATCGGCGCTCTGGCCAGTTTGGTTGGCAATCTGGGTTTCGGTGTAAAGTTCTTCAGTTGCGGCTTTTTTTGCTTCTTCAGGTATGGAAGTTCCAACTGCGACTTCGTAGGATTCTAAAACTCCTGTGAGAGCTGATTCGCCAGTAGCGCTGACTGGTGAAGTAACCACCACGTAACCGTTTTCGATCCCTGTGGATTTTAAGGCATTGGCATACATTTTAGAGGTTACTGTGTTTATTTTACTGGTATCCACAATAATTTTGATACCCTGACTGTAACTCAGGTCCACCAGTGCACAGGAAAAGATCTGGTTTGAGTTGTAAGTCCGTCCAGTGATGTTTTTGGCGATTTGATTCACCTGTGAAGCAGTTACAACCTTGGTATTGGAGTTATTCAAATTTTTATCAGTGTGGGATTGGAAGTAGGTGTTCACTGTACTTTTATACGAAGGATTATTGTAAGTTGTTTCTCCATAGGTGATTGCAAAACCAGAAGTACTTGCACTGTATATAGGACCTAAAAATGCTATCAATATTATTAAAGCCAATAACAATCTTTTCATCCTACCACTCCCTTTAATTTCAACTTAATTTAGTTTATTAAATTTTAAATTTAACAATTTTTTTTTATCATTTCCATATTATTGTTTAACACCTAATTAAATCTATGGGAAAATTATGATTTAAAACTGTCATTGGGTTCCTGTGGCACCTTCCTTTGGATAATGAAGGGAATAAAAAAGAGTCACGATGGAATGTTATAATTTATTATAATTTAATGTGGTTATTTATAATTTAATGTGGGACTTATTTTTCCATTACATATACTAACAATTTTTTTTTAAAATTTTCATTGAAATAGAATTAACAGTTCTTCAGGCCAGAAGCACCACTCTGCTTTCGGAAGATTGGTCAACGATCTTTCGCCCGCATAAACTGGCAATTTCTTGGGCAAAACTCTCAAGCTCCTTGGATCGGGGCATGTTATCAAATTTCAAACGGTCACGTGAGCTTCCCACATACATATAGGCTTTGATCTCCACAAAATCAGGATCACTTCTTTCGATGATGCGGGCATATTCCTCGGGATGGGTCATGTTATAACCGGCAACACTGGTCATCCGGATCACGGTGCGACAGTTGAAACTGGATAAAAGATCCAGTGAATGGTTTAATTTCTCCCAGCCATCTTTAATCTGGGGATCGCAGAGTTTCTTATACACGGAACTGTTGGGAGCATCGAGGGATAAATACAGTTGTGTGGGTTCTGGATCCAGGCTTCCCAGTTTATCTGGGCTGAGGCCATTACTGACCAGAAATGTGGTGAAATGCCTCTTTTTATATTCTTCCAGGAGCTGGTTGATGGAAGGGTATAGTAATGGTTCGCCTGCCAAAGATATGGCGGCATTGGTGGGGTCCTGGGCTTCTGATATTTTTTTCTGGTTGGCACCGGGATTGCCAAAGAAACCTACCAGCAGCTTACGCTGGGCATTTATACATTCATCTATTATTTCCCCTGGATCATCAAAGTCTTCCTCCCAGGTGGTGTTGGTGATGGCAACATCCCTCCAGCAGAAAAGACATTTATGATGGCAGAATGGTATGCTGGGTGACATCTGCAGACAACGGTGGCTTTTTATACCGTAGAACTTTTCTTTATAGCAAACACCATCATCCATGATGCTTTTTTTGGTCCAGTGACACACTTTGGCTGCTGCATGTCTTTGTGAACCTACAAAACGATATCCTTTCTTTTCCAGTGATTGAATGGCCTGATCTGATAGTGGCATTTTCCTTTTTCACCTAATTAAATTCTTTATTTTTAGATAATGATCAATGATTATATAGATGTTACATCTGGTAATCATTTTACATTTGTTGGCAGAACTCTAATTTTATTATACAATCAAATATTATATTTCTACAGTAGATGATCCATGGTCTCTACAGTAGATATATTCATGGTCCTACTGCAATTGTCAAAATGTCATTTATTTGGAATACTCATGTAGTTCCTATAACATTATTGGTTTTGAAAGGTATGCAAATTGTTATATTAATATGTTTAAATGTAGGGGGTTGGTTACCTGGTTAAACACTTAAATAATGTATATTTCATTAGAAGGTGTTATTGAATCTTTAAATGATAAGGGAATGCCCAGTTAAGTTCTATTGGGTCATACCGGAATATACCTTCCGGCAATTTGTTATTAAAAATTCCATTTTAAATGGGTTAAAATTATTAATAGAAAAGAATCAGACCTTAATTGTTAAAAAAGGTCTTAAAATCTCTTAAATTTAATTAAGGTTCATATAAATTGTATTTAACAAAAACTCATGATTAGGTGGTCTTTAATCATTTAAAGTTTGATTAATACCATTTTATCTCTTATAAGGAAGTATGTCCCTCATATAAACTGGAATTGCATAAGTCTATTTTGGGGAAATGGACTTTAAATAAAGGTGATTTACTAAAAATACTAAAGGAAGCAGCCGGTCCCAGATCATTAAGATAAATAACCTCATAGCGTGTCTTAAATCCTAAAAAAAGCCCTATACGGTCCTTTTTTTGAGAATTTTTTCGAAACCTTTATAAGCTATGTTGTTTCCATCATAATGTAGTCCAAGAGAGTCCCATAAACTCGATTTTATGGGACACGGAGGCGGTATAATTAAGCGAGTGAAGCGAAACTCTA